>CANIAI010000104.1 GCA_947465275.1 Acidobacteriota bacterium
CCTCAACCCGCACATCGAAGACGTCGCCCGCCGCCTCGGCACCGCGAACTTCATGGCGTTCGCGCCCGACGGCCTCACCTCGCTCGGCGGCTACCCGGGTGACGACGAGAAGGGTGGCGAGATGTTCGGCAAGGTCGACCGCGCCAAGATGGGCGAAGACCTCTACGCCGCGGCCGTGTGGCTGAAGAACCGTCCCGACAGCACCGGCAAGCTGGGCGTGACCGGCTTCTGCTTCGGCGGCGGCATCGCGAACACGCTGGCCGTGCGCATGGGCGCCGACCTCGCGGCCGCCGTGCCGTTCTACGGCGGTGCGCCGCCGGTGGCCGACGTGCCGAAGATCAAGGCGGCGGTGCTCGTCCATCACGGGAGCGAGGACAAGCGGCTGGTTGACGCGTGGCCCGCGTACGACCAGGCGATGACCGCGGCGGGTGTCGTCCACGAGGGGCACATCTACCCGGGCGCCGTGCACGGCTTCAACAACGACGCCACGCCGATGCGCTACAACAAGGCGGCGGCCGACGAGGCCTGGACGCGCACGATCGCCTGGTTCAACAAGTACGTCCGCGGCTAGACGCGCGGCGCATCGGGCCGACCCCGGCCGATGCACGTGGTACGTGACACGAGGCGGGTCCGCGAGGGCCCGCCTCTTCGTCTGTACGGCGCTGGACGTCGCGCCCGATCAGTCCTCGCGCTGGATGCGATTCGCGAGCACGCTGTTGTCGGTCTGTCGCGTGCCCCGCACCTCGACGCGCGCCGTGGTGGCGAGCGCCGCGCACGTCAGGCCGTCGCGGTACGTCGTGGCGGCCGACGTGCGGATGGTCGTCCCCTGCACGGTGAAGGTCACGACCGGGCAGGCGGTGGTCGCGGTCAGCCCGGAGACCGCGCCGGTGAGCTCGACCTCGGTCGAGGCGGAGGGCGCCGGCCCGGGCCCTGGCGTCGGAGACGGTGTGGTCGACGGCGTGTCGTCGTCATCGTCGTCGGCGTCGTCATCGTGGCCGCTGACGTCTTCGACCTTCACCTCGGTGGCGGTGATCGTGGTGCCAGCCGCCGTTCCCTTCACCTCGACGCGGTTGCCCACGGCGATGTCGGCGAGCGTCAGCACGCGGGAGCCGTGACGCACGGTCGCCGTCGCCGGCACGTTGACGAGCCAGCCATTCACCTGCAGCGTGCGTGCGGTGGCGCTGACGGCGCTCACGAGGCCCGTGACCTCGACCTCGTTGCGGTCACGGCGCCGCTGTTCGGATTCGACCCGCGCCGAGGGGCCGTTCAGCGAGACGGTGATGTCGATGCGGTCGGCGGTCTGTACCCCGGCGAGCGTGACGGTGGCGGTGGCGCCGCGTCCCGAGAACTCGAGCTGCACGGCGCCCGCGGGCACCCCCTGCAGCGTGAAGTCGCCGGTGCCGGCGACCGTCGTCGAGATGCCGGTGCCCACGACGGTGACCCGAATCGAGTCATCGGTGCTGGCCGCGGTCTGCGCGCCGAAGGTGGTGAGCGCGCTGGTGAGGCCGGCGCTGGTGGCGCTGGTGCCGGTCACGCGGCCGGTGATCACCGCGCCGCTCGAGAAACTGGTGCCGGTGCCGAGGCTCGATGGCCCGGCCTGGGATGAGAGGGTCGAGGAACCGCCGCAGGCGGCCGCCGTCAGGCTGGCGGCGAGGGCGAGGACGAGCAGGAACGGTGTCGGTCGTGTCACGTGTGCCTCCAGAGGGTTCGTCCGCTGACTCGCAAACCCCGTTCCGAGGTCAGCCGTTTCCGCTTCCGGGCAGGAAATTCAGGAAAATGCCCGCATGCCGGCGCGGGGCTGGCCAGCGTCCTCTCCGTAAGGGTGTAAGAAGCACCTGATCCGTACATGGGGATCACAGGCTTGGCGTTCGCCCCCCTGCCCCGGTACGCTGAAGGGACATGTCGCAGTCACCACCCAAGGCCGACCCGCCCGCGTCCGACCCGTTGCTTGCCGCCATCGACATCCTGGAAGAGGTGGTGGCGAATCGCTCGTTGCTGGCCAACGTGCCGGCCGAGGCGCGGAAGCGGCTGATGCGCGCGGTCTCCAGGATCCACAGCCCTGACCGCACCCAGCGCCGCCGGCAGGTGAAGGCGGCCGCCCGCGAGCGGGAGGCCCAGCGCATCCAGAAGATCGAGAACGTGCTGCACGAGACCGGCATCCGGACCCTGCGCCGCAAGCCGGTGTTCCACAGCCCCAACGTCTTCCTGCCCAAGGGGTTCGACCCGGACGCCGCGCCCGAGTCGCCGGAGGGGCGTGAGACGGTGGAGCCGCAGCACTGCTACGTGTGCAAGACGTACTACACGGTCGTGCACCACTTCTACGACCAGCTCTGTCCCGCGTGCGCCGAGCTCAATTTCGCGAAGCGGACGGAACGCGCCGACCTGCGCGGACGTGTCGCCCTGGTCACCGGCTCGCGCGTGAAGATCGGCTACCAGGCGGGTCTCAAGCTGCTGCGGTGCGGCGCGCGCGTGATCGTGAGCACCCGCTTCCCGCGCGACGCGGCGCGTCGCTACGCGGCGGAGCCCGACTTCGAGGCGTGGCGCGATCGGCTGGAGATCTTCGGGCTCGACCTGCGGCACACGCCGAGCGTCGAGGCGTTCTGCCGCGTGCTGCTCGAGTCGGAGTCCCGGCTCGACTTCATCATCAACAACGCCTGCCAGACCGTGCGCCGTCCGCCGGGCTTCTACGCCCACATGATGGCCGAGGAGAACGCGGCGCTGCGTGACCTCCCCGAGGAGGCACGGCGGCTGCTCGGACGATACGAGGGGCTGCGCGCGTACCACATCCTGCCGGAGGGGGTGGACGGCGGCGCGCCGGCACCGCACACGGCGGGCGAGGCGACCTCGGTGCTCGCGGCCGCGGGGCTGACGCATGCCGCGCAGCTCTCGCAGGTACCGTTGCTGCCCGACGAACTGCTCGGCCAGAAGGAGCTCTTTCCCCAGGGCCGTCTCGACCAGGACGAACAGCAGATCGACCTGCGCGACCGGAACTCGTGGCGCCTGCTGCTGGCGGAGGTCTCGTCAGTGGAACTGCTCGAGGTGCAGCTGGTGAACGCCGTCGCGCCGTTCGTGCTGAACGCCCGGCTGAAGCCGCTCATGCTGCGGACGCCCGATCGCGACAAGCACATCGTGAACGTGTCGGCGGTCGAGGGGCAGTTCTACCGCCGCTTCAAGACGACCCGGCACCCCCACACCAACATGGCGAAGGCCGCGCTCAACATGATGACGCGCACCGCCGCCGCCGACTACTACCAGGACGGCATCCACATGAACAGCGTCGACACCGGCTGGGTGACCGACGAGGATCCGGTGGAGATCGCCGCGCGCAAGACGCAGGAGCACCGGTTCCACCCGCCGCTCGACATCATCGACGGCGCGGCGCGCATCGTCGACCCGATCGTCGACGGCATCAACACGGGCGTGCACGTGTGGGGCAAGTTCCTCAAGGACTACCGGGAAATCGAGTGGTGATCGCGACCGATGGCCTGCCGGCCGACTACGCGGCGTTCGTCGCCGCGTATCCGGCGTACGCCGGCACGGCGGCCATCGACGCGCTCCGCGCCACCGACTACGCACGGCTCGATCGCGGTCGACACGCCTATCTCGATTACACCGGCGCCAGCCTCTACGCGCAATCGCAGGTCGACGCGCACCTCGCGCGCCTCGCGGGCGACGTGTTCGGCAACCCGCACTCGGCGAGCCGCACGTCGATGGCGTCGACCGCCCTGGTGGAACAGGCGCGGCGCGACATCCTCGCCTGGTTCAACGCGTCACCGTCCGACTACACCGTCGTCTTCACCGCGAACTGCTCCGCGGCGCTGAAGCTGGTGGGCGAGGCGTTTCCGTTCGGCCCCGGCGGGCGCTTCCTGCTGACGGCCGACAACCACAACTCGGTGAACGGCCTGCGCGAGTTCGCCGTCGCGCGCGGCGCCGAGGTGCAGTACGCGCCGCTGGTCACGCCGGAACTGCGCCTCGATCGCGACGCGCTCGCGCGGCTGCTGCATGCCCCGGGCGCGTCGACGGAGCACGCCGGCGCGCCGCGGCTGTTCGCGTATCCGGCGCAGTCGAACTTCACCGGCGTCCAGCACCCGCTGGCGCTGGTCGCCGAGGCGCGCGCGGCCGGCTGGACGGTGCTGCTCGACGCCGCCGCCTTCGTCCCCACCTCGCGGCTGGATCTCACGGCGGTGCAGCCCGACTTCGTGACGCTCTCGTTCTACAAGATGTTCGGCTACCCGACCGGCGTCGGCTGCCTGATCGCGCGGCGCGACGCGCTCGCGCGGCTGCACCGCCCCTGGTTCGCCGGCGGCACGGTGAACTTCGCCACCGTCGGCGGACGCCAGCACCGCTTCGGGCCCGGTGAGGCCGGTTTCGAGGACGGCACCCTCAACTACCTGTCGATCCCGGCGGTGAGCATCGGGCTCGCGCACCTCGCGCGCATCGGCATCGACACGATCCATACGCGGGTGCGGTGCCTCGCGGGCTGGCTGCTGCACGACCTGTTCACGCTGCGTCATGCGAACGGGCGGCCGATGGTGCGCATCTACGGCCCGGCCTCGACCGAGGCGCGCGGCGGCACCATCACGCTGAACTTCTACGACCCCGAGGGGCACCTGCTCGACTATCGACGCGTGGAGGAACTGGCGACCGAGGAGGGGATCTCCCTGCGCACCGGCTGCTTCTGCAATCCGGGAGCGGGGGAGACGGCTGAAGGCTTGACGGACGCGGAGATCCTGGCGGCGGTCACGTCGGGGCTCGACCTGACGCTGCCGCGGTTCCTGCAGTTCATCACGCACTTCAACGGCAAGAGCGCGGGGGCGATTCGCGTGTCGCTCGGGCTCGCGAGCAACTTCGAGGACGTCTGGCGCTTCGCCCGGTTCGCCGCGCGCTTCCGCGACCAGAGCCGGCTCGCCATCGGCGAGGCGACCTTCGACATCGAGAGCTGCCGGGTGATCAGGGACGGCAGCTAGCCGTACACACGAAGGGCCGGGGTTTCCCCCGGCCCTTCGTGTGTCTACGGTTCGGCTCTTACCAGCGCGGTTCGCGCTTCGGGCCGCGGAACTTGCCGCCACCACCACCGCCGCCGCCGAAGTTCCCGCCGCCGCCGCCGCCACCGAAGCTGCGACGCTCCTGCGGACGGGCTTCGTTCACGCTCAGCCGGCGACCCTCGAAGTCCTTCTGGTCGAGCGCCTGGCAGGCTGCCTGGCCCTGTTCGTCGTTTTCCATCTCGACGAAGCCAAAGCCGCGCGAGCGGCCCGTGGCGTGGTCGCGCACCAGGTGCACGGACGTCACCGTGCCCAGCTGCGAGAAGAGCTGCTCGAGCTGCGGCTCCTCGGTGTTGTACGACAGGTTACCAACGTAGATTCTCATTCCACACGATCCTTCAGAAAAGGTTGGAGGCAGCAGCGGGACTGGGAGCGTGCAGAAAGCGGGAACTGACGCAGGCAGGTAGCGGCGGGATCCAACAAGTGACGACGTCACTGTAGCACCTTTTTTCAAGCCCAGACGCGGTTTCTCATGGTTGGGCTGGCCTCTGCGCGCAGCCGGATGCAGCCATGCGCGGGCCGTCCGTGACCGCTGGCCCGTCGCTCGCAACACCCCCCTCCGGGAGGCGACATGCGACTGCGAGGCTACCTGTGCGGACTGGTCGGGGCGGGGGTGCTGACGGGGATCCACCAGATAGGGCGGCGTGTGCGGAGCGATGCCCCACGTATGGACGAGATGGGGATGCGCGCCCTCGGGCGGGCGATGCGCGGAGCTGGCGCCGAGCCGCCCCGCGACTCGCTGTATCAGCTCGCGCTGGCCGGTGACCTGACCGCCAACGCCACGTACTACTCGTTCATCCCCGCCCGGACCTCGGCCGCCACCTGGACCCGCGCGGTGCTGCTCGGGACGGCCGCCGGGGTCGGAGCGCTCCTGCTGCCGCGCCACGTCGGCCTTGGCGATCCGCCGCACAGCGATCGGCTGGCCAACCAGCTGATGACGGTCTCGTGGTACCTCGCCGGCGCGCTCGCGACCGCGGCCGTGGCGGAGCTGACGAGCCGGCGCGACTGAGGCGCGGTGCCGCGATCCATAATTCCGCGTGCTCGCGGCCTCGTTACGGGATCAGTTCGGTGAGATCGACATCTACCTGTTCGACCAGTGCCTGCGGGGCCGGTTCGACGGCCGGCGGCGGGTGCTCGATGCCGGCTGCGGCGACGGGCGCAATCTCGAGTTCCTGCTGCGCCAGGGCGTCGAGTGCTTCGGGGTCGATCAGGACAGCCGGGCGATCCGCCGCATCACCGCCCGCGCGGCAGCGCTCGCCCCGACGCTCTCGCCCGACCACTTCCAGGTCGCGGAACTCGACCGGCTGCCGTTCGCGGACGGGGCGATGGACGCCGTGCTCGCCAGCGCGGTGCTCCACTTCGCCGCCGATGCCGATCACTTCGGCCGGATGGTGACCGAGCTCTGGCGGGTGCTGGCGCCCGGAGGCCTGCTGTTCGCGCGGCTCGCCTCGACCATCGGCATCGAATCGGCGACCGGGCCGGCCGGCCGTCGCGTGCGGCTGCCCGATGGCAGCGACCGCTTCGTCGTCGACGAGCCGATGCTGCTCGACTGGACGGCGCGGCTGGGCGGCGCGCTGCTCGACCCGCTCAAGACGACCAACGTCCAGGGGATGCGCTGCATGACCACCTGGGTCGTCGGGAAGCCGGCGGGGCCTGCGTTACAATCGCGCGCATGAAGCACACCCTTGCCGTCGCGGCGCTCGGCGCCCTCGTCCTGTCGGGCGTCCTGTCGGGAGCCGTCGTCGGCGTCGGGGCGCAACAGCCGTCGGCCGCGCCATCGGCCGTCGGACCCGCCGCCCCGGTGGGACCCTCCGAGCTGGTGCTCGGCCCCGGCAACTTCCTCCACGTCGTCGCCGACGCCGAGAAGGCGATTGCCTTCTACCGCGACGCGCTCGGCATGGAGGTGCAGATGGCGCCGAACGCGCAGCCGGGTCCGCGTCCGTACCTGACCACGCCCGAGATCGTCCGGCTGTACGACGCCACGGGCGGGAAGTACCGCACCGCGACCGCGTTCGTCCAGGGTTCGCCGATGCGGGCGGAGCTGGTGGAGTGGGCGGGGGTCGACCGCAAGCCGATTGCCCCGCGCTACCAGGACCCGGGTGCGGCCACGATGATCGTGACGGTGCGTGACCTCGACACCGCCATCGACAAGGTGCGGATCGCCGGCGGACGCATGGTGTCGGACGAAGGGCGGGTGGTGCCGTTCGCCGACGAGCGTGGCCGCGGCCGCGCCGTGATGGTGCAGGACCTCGACGGCTTCTACGTGCAGCTCGTGCAGCGCGAGGTGCCGCCGCCGACGCAGGCGCCGGCGACGGCCAACGCCATCGACATCGGCTTCGCCGTGACGGTCGACGACATGGATCGCTCGCTGGCCATCTTCAACGATGTGCTCGGGTTCGGCTCGCTGCGGCGCGACGCCGAGGAACACAACGATGCGCGGCTGCACATGATCGGACTCTTCACCGCGTACTACAACCGGTACGCGGGATCGGCGCCCGGCTCGAACCTGCAGTTCGAGTTGATCGAGGTGCAGGGCCTCGACCGGCGCCACTTCAACAGCCGCCCGCAGGATCCCGGTTCGGCGCTGCTGCGGCTGCGCGTCACCGACATCCAGAAGGCGACCGAGCTGCTGGCCAGGCGGAACGTGAAGCTCGTGTCGACCGACGGCATGCCCGTGACGGTGGTCGGTGCGCAGGCGAGCCAGCGGTTCGCGATGTTCCGCACGCCCGATAACCTGTTCCTGCAGCTCGTCCAGCCACTGCCCGCGGCGGCGCCGACCACGCGCTGAGCCGGGTGCGGCAGGCTCCACTGTGGCCGCCTGAGTTCCCGTCGCC
>CANIAI010000105.1 GCA_947465275.1 Acidobacteriota bacterium
ACCGCCTCGGTCTCGCGCCCTGGCGCGCGGCCTGGGCGCGGGTCGACGGCGACTCGCTCGCCGACCGGCTCTCGGAGCCGGCGGCCGCTGCCGGAGACACGTCGATCGGCAGCAACAACTGGGCGGTCTCCGGGGCGCACACCGCCGACGGCGCGGCGCTGCTCGCCAGTGACCCGCACCTGGGCATCCGCGTGCCGAACACCTGGTATCGCGCGCAACTCGCGTGGGAGGACGCGTCGGGCGCGCACACCCTGACCGGCGTCACGCTCCCGGGCAGCGCGGCGCTCGTGCAGGGCAGCAACGGCGACGTCGCCTGGGGCTTCACCAACAGTTACGGCGACTGGGGCGACATCGTGCGGCTCGACGTCGACCCATCCGACCCCTCCCGCTATCGCACGCCCGACGGCTGGCGCCGCTTCGAGTCGTTCGACGAGGTGTTCCGCACGCCCGGTGAGCCCGACCTGCACCAGACGGTGCGCTGGACGATCTGGGGACCGGTGCTGCCTTCCGGTACAGGCCCCGATGCGCGCGGACGCGCACGGGCCTATCGCTGGGTGGCGCACGAGGCGCGGCAGCTCGCGGGTGCAGTGCTCGGCCCGGAAAGCGCGCGGACCATCGACGAGGCGATCGCGGCGGCGCACGGGCTCGGCACACCCGGGCAGAACATGCTCGTCGCCGGCCGTGACGGCCGCATCGGCTGGACGCTCTACGGCGCCATCCCGCGCCGCACCGGTTTCGACGGGCAGCGTCCCGCCTCGTGGGCCGATGGCGCACGGGGCTGGACCGGCTGGCTCGACGAGTCCGAGTACCCACGCATCGTCGACCCGCCCGACGGCCGCCTCTGGACGGCGAATGCGCGCGTGGTCGACGGGCCGATGCTCGAGCAGCTCGGTGACGGCGGCTACGACATCGGCGTCCGCGCGCAGATCATCCGGGACCGGTTGCGCGCCCGCGACCGCTTCACGCCGGCCGACATGCTCGCCATCCAGCTCGATACCAGCGCCACGTTCCTGGAACGGTGGCGGCGGCTCGTGCTCGACACGCTCACGCCGGCGGCTGTCGGCGCGGCCCCCGACCGCGGCGCCTTCCGGGATCTGGTCGAGCGGAGCTGGACGGGTCAGGCCTCGCTCGATTCGGTCGGTTACCGCCTGACGCGCGCCTTCCGCGACGCCGTCGCGGAGCGGGTACTGCCGTTCGTCGTCTCCGAGTGCACCGAGGCCGATCCGACGTTCGCCTACGCGACGCTGCGGCGCCGCGAGGGTCCGCTCTGGGCGCTGGCGTCACAGCAGCCGCGACACCTGCTCGACCCGGCGTACGCCAGCTGGAACGCGCTGCTGGTCGACGCGGTGGATGGCGCCATCGCGCGCGTGCGGCAGGAAGACACACCCGGCCAGCCGGGCGGGCCGGCCGACCTGTCGGCGCACAGCTGGGGCACCCTCAACCGCCCGGCGTTCCGGCACCCGCTGTCGGCGGCGGTGCCGTTCCTGGCTCGCTGGCTCGACATGCCGGTGCATGCGCTGGCGGGCGACAGCTTCACGCCGCGGGTGCACAACGGCACCGCGGGGGCGTCGATTCGGATGGTGGTGTCTCCCGGACGGGAGTCGGAGGGGATTGCCCACATGCCGACGGGGCAGAGCGGCCACCCGCTCTCGCCGTTCTACGGGAACTCGCACCAGGCGTGGGTGGAAGGAACGGCGACGCCGTTCCTTCCGGGCCCGGTACGGCACACGCTCGTGCTCGAGCCCTGAGGTCTCGCCGGCAGGCGTGAACGCCTACTGCAGCAGGCTGCGCAGCATCCAGGCGGTCTTCTCGTGGACCTCCATCCGCTGCGTCAGCAGGTCCATGCTCACCTGATCGGACGCCTTCTCGGCGAGCGGGAACACCTCGCGCGCGGTGCGCACGACCGACTCCTGCGCCGCCACGAGCTGGCGGATCATCTCCTCGGCCTGCGGGACGCCCGGCGCCAGGTCGATCGACGACAGCTGCGCGAACTCCGCGTAGGTGCCCGGCGCGGGGTACCCGAGCGCGCGAATGCGTTCGGCGACCAGGTCGACCGCCAGCGCCAGCTCGGTGTACTGCGTCTCGAACATGACGTGGAGCGTCTGGAACATCGGCCCGGTCACGTTCCAGTGAAAGTTGTGGGTCTTCAGGTAGAGCGTGTAGGTGTCGGCGAGGAAGCGCGAGAGCCCGTCGGCCACCTTCCGCCGGTCTGCCCCGCTGATGCCGATGTCGATCGCCCCGCCGGCGTGCTTCGTGCCGGCATTCTTCGCGCCGCCGGTCTTCTTCTTGGCCATCTGTCGTCTCCCGTTCCTGATGTGTGTGTGCTGCTCAGGAGTGTACCAAGACCGACGTCAGCTGAGGAGGGCGTCGCGGGCGGCGATGACACGGTCCTGGGCGGCGCCCGCCGTGCGGCCGAAGGCGGTGAGGTGACCCATCTTCCGGCCCGGACGCGGCTCGGTCTTGCCGTAGAGGTGCAGCTTCACGTCGCCGAAGCGTGACACCGCGCCCCAGTTCGGCTCGCCCTCGGTCCAGAGGTCGCCGAGCAGGTTCGCCATGGCGGCCGGACGGAACAGTTCGGGCGACCCGAGCGAGAGTCCGCAGATGGCGCGCACCTGCTGTTCGAACTGGCAGGTGACGGCGGCGTCCACGGTGAGGTGTCCGGAGTTGTGCGGCCGGGGGGCGAGCTCGTTCACCATCAGCTCGTGGTCGGTGCTCACGAAGAACTCGACGCAGAGCACGCCGACGTACTGCAGCTCCTCGAGGATGGATCGCGTGATCTCCGCGGCGCGCGCGGCGATCTCGGGCGCCACGGCCGCGGGCACGGTGGTCACGTCGAGGATGTGGTTGTGGTGCCGGTTCTCGAACGGCTCGTAGATGGCGACGTCGCCGTCGAGTCCGCGCGCCGCAATCACCGAAATCTCGGATTGCAGGCTGATGAACTGCTCGACCACGGCGTCCTGGTGCCCGATCGCGCGCCAGGCGCGCTCCACGTCACGGGGCGAGGCGATCTTGTGCTGTCCCTTGCCGTCGTAGCCGTACGCCGCGGTCTTGACCACCGCCGGCGTGCCGATGCGGTCGACGGCCGTCACGAGTTCCTCGAGCGACGCCGCGCGCGCGAACGGCACGGTGGGGAAGCCGCGGTCGGCGAGGAACGCCTTCTCGCGCGCCCGCTGCTGCGCGGTATGCAGTGCGAGCCCTGAGGGACGCACGGGGGCGAGCGCCTCGATCGCCTCGACCGCCTCCGCCGGCACGTTCTCGAACTCGAAGGTCACGACCGACACGCCGGCGGCGAAGGCGCGCAGCGCGTCGAGGTCGTCCCACGCCGCGGTGACCTCGACGTCGGCAACCTGCCCGGTCGGGGTGTCGGTGTCTGGAGAGAAGGTGTGGACGCGGTAGCCCATGCGGCGGGCCGCGATCGCGAACATGCGACCGAGCTGGCCACTGCCGAGGACGCCGAGCGCCGAGCCCGGCGCGATGACGCGGCTCACGGCAGGACGTCCCGCCGCACCGTGTCGGTCTGTTCGGCGCGGAACCGATGCAGCTGAGCCCGCAGCTCCGGACGCGAGGCGGAGAGAATCGACACGGCGAGCAGGCCGGCGTTGGTCGCCCCGGCCTTCCCGATCGCCAGCGTCGCGACCGGGATGCCGCCCGGCATCTGCACGATCGACAGGAGCGAATCGAGCCCCTGCAGCGCCGCGCTCTGCACCGGTACCCCGAGCACCGGCAGCACGGTCTGCGCGGCGACCATGCCCGGCAGGTGGGCGGCACCGCCGGCCCCCGCGATGATCACCTCGAGTCCGCGTGCTTCGGCCGTCGTGGCGAACTCGGTCATCCACGCCGGCGTGCGGTGCGCGGACACGATGTGCCGTTCGTGCGGCACGCCGAAGCGCTCGAGGACGTCCACCGCGTGCCGCATGGTCTCCCAGTCGGACGAGGAACCCATGATGACGGCCACGACCGGGCCAGAGGGGGTCGACTTGTCAGCCACTGGGCGGGATTGTACCCCGCGGTGTCGCCGCCGGGGCGCGGCGGGCGACATCGCGGACGTGGTGCCGCCGACGGCGGGCGCCGGTCGCCCGGCGGTCGCGATCAGCGCGACGGCTGGGGGATCTTCAGCACCTGGCCGGGGCTGATCTTGTCCGGGTCGGAGAGCTGGTCACGATTCAGGTTGTAGATCGACATGTACTTCCCTGCGTCGCCCAGCAGCCGCTTCGCGATGGCGCTCAGCGTGTCGCCCGACTGCACGGTGTACTGCTGCTCCTGCCCCTGGCCTCCGTTGTTCGACGCCGACGTGCCCTGCCCGGCGGGCGAACCCGACCCGGCGGCGCCGGGTTTCACGCGGAGGTCGGCGACCACCTCGCGCTGCCAGTCAGGGATGGTCTTGATCGCGTCCCAAATCTTGTTCTTCTCGGCCTCCGAATTGACCGTGCCGTGGAAGTGGAGCTTGCCGTCACGTTCCTCGGCGGCCCCTTCCATGTGCAGCCCCTTGGCCGTCTGGATGGCGTAGTTGTATTTGTCGCGTAGTGCCACGTATACCTCCCTTAGAAGTTGGTGCCGAGGGTCGTGCCCTGCGACAGGTACCAGACGGCGGCAATCACCACCGCCACCACGACGAGCGCCAGCACGATCGGCCACACACGGGTCCGCTTCCTGACGATCGCGATTTCCTCCATTGCCCTACCTCCTGTCGCGGGGCCGATCGGCCCCGGTGATGATCCGGTCCTCGCGCACGTCACGGACATCGGGGTCGTCCAGCCGGTCGATGGCGGCGTCGCCGGCGTGCTCCGGGCCATCCTCACGCGCGACGAGACGCTCGCTGTCGGCCACGGGACGACGCTCGATCACGATCTCCTCCCGGACCACCGGGATGCGCACCGTCTGCCCCGGGGCGACCTGATCGACGGCTCGCCCGATGTCGCCCGGGCCGACCGGCTCGCGCACGGGCTGCGCGGACGAAGGTGTCGGGGGCGGCGTGACCCGCGCGTTCACGCGCTGCGGCTCGGGCTGGGGATGCGGGTCCACGTGTGACCCACGTTCGTTCCGCAGCGGCGGAAGCTCACCGGTGGTCTCGTGCCGGCCCCACCAGCGGTCCCAGAACGCGGTCGCCGCCGCCTCGCGTTCCGCGACAAGGTCGAGCACGCGCTCGCGGGCGAGCCCCTCGACCACGAGGCGGCGATGATTGCGGTCACGGTGCGCGCGCTCGACCGGCACGAGCACGTGCGGGTCGTCACGCAGGTCGAACTGCTTGGTGTCGAGCTCGACGTCGAGGTATGTGCCCCGCATCCGCTCGGTGTCGATGATGAGGTCCTTCACCTCGCCGAGCGACTCGCCGCCCGGCGTCGTCACCGACCAGCCGCGCGGGTCGACATCGCCCTCTTCCACGTCGAAGCGCTCGAGCCTCGACAGCCGCTCGAACCGGCGCGTGCCGCCCGGTTGAATCCTGTGTGCCACGGTGCCCCCCTTCAGGTGTTGCGTGCTGCCGTGACTGGTGCAAGCGGGGTACCCCTCAGGCGGAGGGGATACACTCTCGATCAGGAGCGACGGATGAAGATTGCGGTTCCCCTGTTGGTATGGCTGACAGTCGCGCCAGGTAGCCTGGCGTGGGCGCAGGCCCCGGCCCAACCGCCAGCGCCGACGGCGGCTCAGGCGCGTCTCGAGGTGCCCTATCGGCAGTTCACGCTGGCCAACGGCCTGACAGTCGTCCTGCACCAGGACCGGACCGTCCCCGTGGTCGCCGTGAACCTCTGGTACCACGTCGGATCGGCGAACGAGCGCCCCGGACGCACCGGCTTCGCCCACCTGTTCGAACACCTCATGTTCGAAGGGTCGAAGCACGTGAAGGAGGGTGAGTTCGACTCATTGCTCGAGGCCGCGGGCGCGAACAACAACGGCACGACGACCAACGACCGCACCAGCTACTACATCGACCTGCCCTCCAACGCGCTCGAGCTCGCCCTCTTCCTCGAGTCGGACCGCATGGCCTACCTGCTCGACACGATGTCGCCCGAGCGGGTGAACGGCCAGCGCGACGTCGTGAAGAACGAGCGGCGCCAGAGCTATGAGAACCGGCCGTACGGCCTGGCGAGCCTCGAGCTCGACCGGATGCTCTGGCCCGAGGGCCATCCGTACAGCTGGCCGACCATCGGCAACATGGAAGACCTGACCGCCGCGAGCTACGACGACGTGGTCGCCTTCTTCCGGAAGTACTACGCACCGGGGAACGCCAGCCTCGTGATCGCGGGTGACATCGACTACGACCGCACGCAGGCGCTGGTCGAGAAGTGGTTCGGCGAGGTGCCGGCCGGCCCGTCGGTCGAGCCGGTCGCGCCGCCGGCCGCCGTGCTGACCGGGGTGAAGCGGAAGACGATCACCGACCAGATCCGCCTCGCGCGGCTGTACATCGGGTGGCTCTCGCCGCGGCAGTTCGCGCCCGGCGATGCGGCGCTCGACGTGGCGTCGTCGATCCTCGCGGGGGGCAAGAACTCACGGCTCTACCGGCGGCTGGTGTACGACACGCAGATGGCGCAGGACGTCTCGGCGTACCAGCAGAGCGGCGTGCTCGGCAGCTCCTTCCAGATCGTCGCGACCGCGCGCCCGGGCACGACGCTCGCCGAGATCCAGCGGGTGGTCGATGAAGAGCTGCAGCGCATGCGCGAGCAGCCGCCCGATGCACGGGAGCTGCAGCGCGCGGTGAACCAGATCGAGGCGTCGTTCTACCGGCAGATGGAGCGCGTGGGCACCTATCGGGGCAAGGCTGACCAGCTCAACGCCTATCTCGCCGCGGGCGGTGGTCCCGACTACTTCGCCGAGGACCTCGCGCGCTACACCGCGCTGAGTCCGTCCGACGTCCAGGCGGCCGTGCAGCAGTGGCTCACGTCCGACCGTCGCATCGAGCTCTCGGTGCAGCCGGAGGCCGCGAAGTGATCAGGATGACGAGACCCGCTGTCGCACTCGCCGCGCTGGCGCTCTTCCTGCTCGCGAACGCCACGCTCCCCGCGCAGGCGCCCGATCGGAGCGTGCCGCCGACGCTCGGCCCGGCCCCGGCGGTGAAGATGCCGCCGATCCAGAAGCGGGCGCTCTCGAACGGGCTGCCGGTCTGGATCATCGAGTCCCACAAGGTGCCGCTCGTGCAGGTGAACCTGCTCGTGCTCGCCGGCAGCGGCGACGACCCGGCGGGCAGGTTCGGACTCGCGAACCTCACCGCCGCGATGCTCGACGAGGGCGCCGGGACGCGCTCGTCGCTCGACATCGCCGACGCCGTCGAGTTCCTCGGCGCCGACCTGTCGGCCACCAGTTCCTTCGATGCGAGCGCGGTCCGCCTGAACGTGCCGGTCGCGCGGCTGGAGGCGGCGCTGCCGATCTTCGCCGACGTCGCGCTGCGCCCGACCTTCCCGCAGAAAGACCTCGACCGCGTCCGGGACGAGCGTCTCACCGCAATCCTGCAGGCGCGCGACGATCCCGAGCAGATCGCGCCGCTCGCCTTCCAGCGGATCGTCTTCGGCACGACGCACCGCTACGGCGCGCCCGCCTTCGGCAGCGAGGCGACCGTGAAGGCGTTCACACCGGACGACCTGCGCGGCTTCCATCAGGCGTGGTTCCAGCCGGCGAACGCCCGGCTCGTCGTGGTCGGCGACGTGACCGCCGATGCGGTGCTGCCGCTGCTCGAACGGCAGTTCGGCGGCTGGCGCAACGCGACGCCCACGCGCCGCACGCCCGTGCCGACGGCGCCGGCGCTCACGGCCTCGCACATCTACATCGTCGACAAGCCGGACGCGCCGCAGTCGATGATCCGGATCGGCAACGTCGGCGTGGCACGGTCGACGCCCGACTTCTTCACACT
>CANIAI010000106.1 GCA_947465275.1 Acidobacteriota bacterium
GAGTCCCTCGCCCTGCCGGTCGAGCCCGCCTTCGACCCGCAACACCGGGACGCGGTTCGGCACGACCCGCAGCGACCAGCCGGGACCGTTCGGGCTGCTCCACTCACGCTGCGCGAACACCTCATGTGGTGTGGCCGACTCGTGGCCCTCGCAGAACGGGCAATGGGGGTCTTCGGTGAGCGTGACCGATTCGCGGAGGAAATCGGACGGCTGCTTGGTCACGTCGGTCGAGACGATGACCCATCGGCCGCTCACGGGGTCTTTGCGAAGTTCGGACATCTACTACGGTGTCTCGGCTCGGGCGACGCCGCGGGACAGACCGCCCGTCACGCGACGCCAAAGGCGTTAGCGTACACCTCAACCGTGGATTGTCCATCGCGAAACGCGATCGAGACGACGTCGAAGCGGCAGGGGCTGCCGACCAGGCGGTGCCGGGCGAGGAACTCGAGCGCCACCATGGCCAGACGCCGCTGCTTCCAGCCGGTGACCGCCTCTGCCCCGTCGCCGTAGCCGGTGCCGGCCCGCGCCTTCACCTCGACGAACACCACCGTGTCGCGGTCACGGGCCACGATGTCGATTTCGCCGGTCCGCGTCCGGAACCGCCGCGCGAGAATTGCGTACCCGCGCCGCTCGAGTTCCGCGCACGCGAGCGATTCGCCTGTCTGTCCGAGGATCTGGCGCGCATCGGTCGTCATGACCGACGACCGGCTGCAGGACCTGTTCCCTACTTCTTCTTCCAGCGCGTGCCGGAGGGGCCGTCCTCGAGCAGCACGCCGCGGTCGGCCAGTTCGGTGCGGATCCGGTCGGCCGCCGCGAAGTCGCGCCGCGCACGCGCGGCCTTGCGGTCTTCGATCAGTTGCTCGATCTCGGCCACCGGCACCGGAGGCGTCGCATCCTCGGCCCGGCGCAGCGAGACCACGCCAAGCACGCGGTCCAACTCGTCGATCAGCGCCGCCACCTGCGCCGCATCGGCCTTCCCGATGGCCCTGGCGTCGATCGCCGCGTTGACGTCGCGCACGAGGTCGAAGATCGCGGCGAGCGCCGCCGCGGTGTTGAGGTCGCTCTCCATCGCCGCGCGGAATGCCGTCCGCGCCCCGTCGACGAGTTCCACGATGGCGGGCACCGACCCCTCAACCGTCACCGTCTCGAGCCGCGCGAGGAAGTCGACGATGCGCCGCAGCGATTCCTCGGCCTGGTCCATGCCGGCCCAGGTGAAGTTCATCTGCTTGCGGTAGTGCGACGAGAGCAGCAGGTACCGAAGCGCCGACGGCCGGTACCCGCGGGCGACGATCTCTTCGAGCGTGTACACGTTGCCGAGCGACTTCGACATCTTCTCGTTCTCGACGAAGAGATGATCGATGTGCACCCAGAAGCGCGCGAACGGCTTGTTCGTGGCTCCCTCGCTCTGCGCGATCTCGTTCTCGTGGTGCGGGAAGATCAGGTCGATGCCGCCGGCGTGGATGTCGATCGGCGGCTCGCCCAGCAGCCGCAGCGCCATCGCCGAGCACTCGAGGTGCCAGCCCGGACGTCCGGGGCCGGCGCCGACGTCCCACGTCGGTTCGCCCGGCTTGCTGGCCTTCCAGAGGACGAAGTCGCGCGGGTCGTCCTTCGTGTACTCGTCGACGTCGACGCGCGCACCGTCGCGCATGCCGGAGTGATCCAGCCGTGCGAGGCGTCCGTACTCGGGCAGGCTCGAGATCTTGAAGTAGATCGAGCCGTCGCGCTCGTACGTGTGGCCGTTGCGCGCGAGGTCGGCGATCAGCTGCCCCATCGCCTGCAGGTTCGCCTCGTCGGTGGCGCGCGGCGTCTCCTCGGGCAGCTCGATGCCGAGCGCGTCGGAGTCGGTGCGGAACGCGGCGATCCAGCGGTCGGTGTAGGCGCGCAGCGACTCCTGCGCCTTGATCGCGCCGTTGATCGTCTTGTCGTCGACGTCGGTGTAGTTCACCGCCATCCGCATGTCGTGGCCGCAGACGTATTTCAACGTGCGGCGCAGCACGTCGACGCAGGTGAAGGTGCGGAAGTTGCCGATGTGCGCGCGGGCGTACACGGTGGGTCCGCACGCGTACATCCGCACCGTGTTGGCGGCGGTCGGGGCGAACGGTTCTTCCTGGCGGGTCAGCGTGTTGTAGAGGCGCATGCGTATCAGTCGACGGGGACGGGCCGGGTGATCCGCACCGGCGCACCGCACGTCAGGACGGCGGACAGTTCGCCCGCGGTGTGCTGGATGAGGACGGGAATGTCGGTGCCGGCGGCCACCGAGGTGAGTCCGGCGCGGAACGCGGCGTCGACGGCGTCCGCGAACGACGCCGTGACCTCGGCGGTGCAGCCGGCGTGCGTCGCGGCGTGCGCGGCGAGCGCCCGGAGCGGTGCCGCGAACCGGGCGTCGGCCGGGAAGGTGCCCTGCAGGTCGAAGGGAGCGGTCACACCGTCATCCTGGAGAAGAGCCGCGTCGCCCGGCGGACGTCGGCGTCGATCTGGCCGCGCAGCGCGTCGATGTCGGCGAAGCGGCGCTCGTCGCGCAGCCGCTGCACGAACGAGACGCGCACCGGCTTCCCGTACAGGTCTTCGTGATGCCCGAGGACGTGCGTCTCGACGGTGGTCGCGAGGTTGTCGCCGAACGTCGGACGCACCCCGATGTTGGTGACGGCCGCGCGCACGAGCCGGTCGCTCGTGAGCAGCGTCGCGTAGACGCCGTTCGGCGGCAGCAGTTCGTTGTCGGTCTGCAGGTTGGCCGTCGGGAAGCCGATCTCACGCCCGCGCTGCTTCCCCTGCACGACGATGCCGTCGAGGGCGTAGTGATGGCCGAGCAGCGCGCCGGCCTCGTCCATCCGACCTTCCGCCACCAGCCGGCGGATGCGCGTGCTGCTCACGACGAAGTCCTTGTAGCGCACCGGATCGATCTTGTCGGCGCGGAACCCGTAGCGCTGCCCGAGCGTGCGCAGCAGGCTGAAGGTGCCCGCGCGCTCGTGTCCAAAGAGGAAGTTCGCGCCCACCCAGACCTCGGAGACGCGCAGCCACTCGACCAGCACGGTGCGGACGAACGTCTCCGGATCCCACCGCGACATCTCGGGAGTGAAGCGGACCACCGCGAGGCAGCGGACCCCGGCGGTCGCCATGGCCTCGGCGCGCTGGGCGGGCGTCATCAGCAGCGGCGGTGCCTTGTCGGGACGGACGACGCGCGGCGGATGCGGGTCGAAGGTCATCGCCATCGGCGTGCCGCCATGCTCGGCGGCGCCCCGCTTGACGCGCTCGATGATCTTGAGGTGCCCCCGGTGGAGCCCGTCGAAGTTGCCGAGCGCGAGCACCGGGTGGGTGACCCACGAGGGCCGGGTATCGTCCGGGAAATGGATGGTCTGCATCAGTCGACGTCCACACGCACGTCCACCGCGAGGCCATCATACGCCAGCGCGACGCCGGGCGGCAGCCCCGCGTCGACCGTGGCATGCGAGAGATCGTGGCAGATGTGCGTGAGCCACGCGCGCCGGGGGGCGACGCGCGCAATCGCCTCGAGCGCCTCGTCGACGGAGAAGTGCGTCGGGTGCGTGCGGAAGCGGAGCGCATCGACGACGAGCGTCTCGACCCCCGCGAGCAGCGGATACGACGCCTCGGGGATGCCGCTGCAGTCGGTCAGGTAGGCGAAGTCGCCGAACCGGAAGCCGAGAATCGGCGCGCGTCCGTGCCAGATCGGCACCGGCACGACGCGGACACCGGCCACGGCGAACGGCACGCCCGGCTCGATGGCGTGCGCCTCGACCTGCGGCACGCCGCCCCCCTGCCGCGGCTTCCCGTCGAACACATAGTGGAAGGTGCGTCGCAGGTCATCCCAGGTGCGGGCGTCGGCGAAGACCGGCATCGACGACCCGCCGCCGGCCGCGTTGAAACGCCGCGTCTCGTCGAACCCCATCACATGATCGGCGTGGCTGTGCGTGAACAGGATCGCGTCGAGGCGCGAGATCCCGTGCGCGAGCGCCTGCTGCCGCAGGTCGGTGGCGGTGTCGACGAGGATGCGCGCGCGGCCAGGCACCTCGAGGTAGATCGAGGGACGCAGGCGGCGGTCACGCGGGTCGTCGGAACGGCAGGTGTCGCAGGAGCAGCCGATCATCGGCACGCCATGCGACGTGCCGGTACCGAGGAAGATCACGCGACCGGTGACCGGCGACGGCTCTGGGTCGCGGCGGTCGCGGTCGTGCCCGGCGGGGTCGTTCAAGGCAGGATGATGCGCGACTGAGGCTCCTGCTGGGCCTGAATCGCCTGGACGAAGCGCACCTTCAGCTCGTGGATCAGCTGATCGAGCAGCTGCCGTTCCTCGGCCGACAGGTTGCCGCGGGTCTTCTCCTCGATCATCACGAGGATGTCGATCATCTGCTTGGCCGCCGGCAGGTTCGCCTCGTACCGCTGGCCGCTCATCGGGTCGGCGACGTCGCCGAAGTGCACCGCGGCCGTGTGACCGAGCGACAGGACGAACGCCGGGAAGTTGACGACGGGAACGTCGTCCTGATCGGGCTGCTGGAATTCGTCTGCCATGGGAACCTGCCTCCTGGGCCAACCGGAGTCGGCGCCAAACGGGGTCGCGAATCACGAATGGTAGCATGGCGCCATGGCCGAAACTGTCGGGGCGCGCTTCGAACGCCTGGTCGAAATCATGCGCATTTTGCGCGAGCCTGGCGGCTGCCCGTGGGACCGCGAGCAGACCCTCGGGTCGCTGCGACCCTTCGTGCTGGAAGAGACCTACGAGGTGCTCGAGGCCATCGACCAGGGCTCGCCCGAGGCACTGCGCGAGGAGCTGGGCGACTTCCTGTTCGAGGCCGTGTTCCTCGCGCGGCTGAGCGAGGAGGCGGGCGACTTTGCCATCGGCGACGCCGTCGACGCGATCTGCGAAAAGCTGATCCGGCGGCACCCGCACGTCTTCGCCCGCCCGGACGGAGGCGCCGCGGACCTGAGCACCGGACAGGTGCTCGAGCAGTGGGAAGTGCTCAAGGCACAGGAGCGCGAGGCGGCCGGCAAGGCGGCGAAGTCGAAGGTGAAGACGACGCTGAGCGGCGTGCCGAAGTCGCTGCCATCGCTCCTGCGCGCCTACGAGGTGAGCAGCCGCGCCGCGGCCGTCGGATTCGACTGGGCTCGCCCTGACGACGTGCTCCAGAAGATCGAGGAAGAGGTGGCCGAGGTGCGCCACGAGGTCGAGCAGGGACTCAGGGGACACCTGTCGCGCGCCGAGGAAGAGATGGGCGACCTGCTCTTCGCCATCGCGAACCTGTCACGCAAGCTCGGGATCGAACCGGAGTCGGCCCTGCGCCGCGCGAACGAGAAGTTCACCGCCCGCTTCGAGGCGATGGAGCACGCGATCGCCGATCGCGGCCAGCGCTTCGGCGACCTGACGCTCGACCAGATGGAAGCCGAGTGGCAGCGCGTCAAGGCGCGCGAATAGTGCGCACGCGCACGGTGCGGCCGTCGGTCTCGAGGCGGACCGCGCCGTCGCGATCGGTGCGGTAGACCGTCGCGCCGCTCGCGGCGAGCCGCCCGACCACGTCGGGTGCCGGGTGCCCGAAGCGATTGCCGCGCCCCGCGCTGACGAGCGCGAGCGTCGGCCGCCACGCGGCGAGCAGTGCCGCGCTCGTGGATGTCCGGCTGCCGTGGTGCGCCACCTTCAGCACGCGCACGGACGTGGTCGTGGGCTCGAGCGCGGGTCCGGACGAGCCGTCGACGAGCGCCCGCTCCACGTCTGCCCCGATGTCGCCCGCCAGCAGGATGCCCACGTCGCGGTAGCGCACCTCGAGCACGAGCGAGTCGTCGTTGCGCACGCGGCGACGCTCCCACTCGGGCGCAGCCGGATGGACCACGCGCACGACCACATCGCCCCGCCGCACCACCTCGCCCGCCCGCATCACCCGCGCCACCGCGCCATCCGCCCGCGCGAGCTCCCTGAGTTGCGCCGTCGGCACGTGCCCCGGCACGACGACCCCTTCCAGCAGTTCGCGCGGGGCGAAGGCATCGGTCACCGGCGCGGCGCCGCCCACGTGGTCGGGGTCGCCGTGCGTCAGCAGCAGGGCGTCGAGCCGCCTGACGCCGAGCGCCCAGAGGGCCGGCAGCACGACACGCCCACCGATGTCGGCGCCCCCCTCGCCGAACGGCTGCCCCCCCGCGTCCACGAGCCAGGCGCCGCCGTCGGGAAACTGGAGCAGCAGTGATTCGCCCTGCCCGACGTCGAGCACGGTGAGACGCAGCGTGCCGGCCTCGGGCCGCTCCGCGGTCCCCGTGATGTCGACGCCCGCGAGCATCAACCCGCCGGTGCACAGCGTCACCGTCGTCGCGAGGCGACGCGCGGCCCCGGATGCGCAGGTGCGGGCCAGGACCAGCGCCGCGTAGTAGACGCCGATGAGCAGCGGGGCCGGCGGCGGCACGCGGCGGGTCAGCCAGGGCAGGACCTCGACCAGCCGCGCCGATTCGACGATGCCGGACGCCGCGAGGTGGGCGACCAGGCCGGCCAGGTGCGCCAGCCTGTCGCTGACCACGGTGGCCGCGAGCGCCATCCCGGCGAACTGGACCACGGTCATCAACGGGATGGCGACCAGGTTGAGCAGCAGCCCTGCCGCGGTAACGCGAGAGAACGCGGTGGCCGCGACCGGCAGGAGCACGACCTCCGCGGCGAGCGAGGTGCCGATGGCGGCGAGCAGCCAGTGGAGAGCCCCGGGCACACCGCCGCGCGTGGCGAGCCACGGACCCACGCCCAGCAGCGCCGCCGTCGCGCCGAACGTCAGCAGCAGGCCGGGGCTTCGCAGGTCAAGCGGCGACGCGACCGCAATCAGCGCGGCGACCAGCGTCAGCGCGTGCCAGGGCGGCGCGCGGTGGTCGAACAGCCGCGCCCCGAGGTACACCGCCGCCATCAGTGCCGCGCGCGACACGGAGGGCCCGCCAATCACCACCTCGGCGTACGCGCCGAGGAACAGCAGGGTGGTGGCGGTCGCCACGCGACCCGCGCCGCCGGCGGCGACCAGCGCCGCGAGGACCGCCGTGACGAAGATGGCGATGTTCCCCCCGGAGATGGCGATGACATGCCACGTCCCGGCGGCCTGGAGCCGCTCCCGAACGGCGTCGGGCAGCGCACTGCGGTCGCCGATGAGGACCGCGGCCACGATGGCGCCCGACACCGCACCATGCGGGGTGACGTGCCTCGCCACCGCGCGCCGCACCGCCGCGCGCACCGCCGCCGCCCACTCGTCGGTCGGCGACCCACGCGAGAGCAATTCAACAAGCAGCGCACTGCGCGCCGAGGCGAAGAGGGTCGTGCCCGAGAGCGCCAGCGCCCGCTCGGCGTCACCGACCCCGGGGTCGAGGTATCGCGTCGGGCGTCGGAACGTGACCGGCACACGAATCCGCCGGCCGCGACGCCAGGCGTCGAGTTGCTGCGCGGCGAGCGTCCCCCCGATGGTGACCGACACGTCACCCGCCGTCGGCTGCCAGCCGTCCGGAAAGCGCACGCGGTCGAGACGCAGCCGCAGGCGCGCCGCGGCGCCGTCGGCCCACGCGTCTTCGAGCAGCGTCCCCTCCACCGGTGTGGGCGGATGCGCACCGCCGACACCCGGGGCGCCGACGAGAAACCCACCGACGCGCGCGTCGAGCTGGCGGCGAATCGTCGTGTCGAGCGCGGCCACCACGGCTCGGTGTCCCCACAGGCTGCCGGCGGCCCCCAGCACGAGGATCAGCGCGACACGAGCGCCGGGTGAGCCGTGCCCCGCACGGCGCGCGGCGACACCCCATCCGGACGCAGTGACGGCAAGCGCGAGCCACCCGGCCCATGGCGGCGCCA
>CANIAI010000107.1 GCA_947465275.1 Acidobacteriota bacterium
GCCGATGCGCCCGCCGTCCGCTACCCGGCGGCGGTCATCCGGGACGGCCGCAACCCCGACGGGGCGCGGCGGTTCCTGGCCTACCTGCGCGGTCCCGCCGCGCGCGCCATCTTCGAACGGGCCGGCTTCGGCCTGGCGGCGTCCCCCCCCGGGGTGACCGGCCGGTGAGCGCCGAGGTCCGCGAGATCGCGGTGTTCACGACGTTGGCCGCCCTCGCGGCCACGCTGGTGATGCTCGTGCCCGGCGTCGCGCTGGCCTGGCTGCTGGCCCGCCGGCGCTTTCCGGGCAAGGCGATCGTCGAGACGCTCGTCTCGCTGCCGCTGGTCGTGCCGCCGGTCGCCACCGGCCTGCTGCTGCTCTGGCTGTTCGGCCGGCGCGGCCCGATCGGCGCGCTGCTCGCCAGCGCCGGCATCGAACTGGTCTTCACGCCGGCGGCGGTCGTCGTGGCGATGGCACTGATGGGTCTGCCGCTGCTCGTGCGCACCGCGCGTGCCGGTTTCGAGCAGGTGACGCACCGCTACGAGCAGATGGCCGAGACACTTGGGGCCGGCCCCTGGCGTGTCTTCACCACCATCACGCTGCCGCTCGCCTCGCGCAACATCGTGGCCGGCGCCGTGCTCGGCTTCTCGCGCGCGCTGGGCGAATTCGGCGCGACGATCGTCGTCGCCGGCAGCATCCCGGGGCGCACGCGCACGCTCGCGGTGGGTATCTACAGCTTCATGGAGACCGGCCGTGATGCCGACGCGCTCGCCCTCGTGGCCGTGTCGGTGTCGATCGCCTTCGTGGCCGTGCTGCTCTCGGGGCGCCTCGTGAGACAGGGATGACGACGACCGAGTTCATCCTCGACGCCACCTGCCGTCAGGGCGCGTTCACGCTCGCGCTCGACCTGCGCGTGCAGGCGCGGGCGCTGGCGCTGTTCGGGCCGTCGGGGTCCGGCAAGACCACCACGCTCGAACTGCTCGCCGGCCTGCGTACGCCCGACGCCGGCCGCCTCGCCGTCGGCGGGCGCGTGCTCGTGGACCGTGCGGCCGGTATCCACGTCCCTGCGCGCGCGCGGCGGGTCGGCTACGTGCCGCAGGACGCCCTGCTGTTCCCGCACCTGAGCGTCCGCGGGAACGTCTTCTACGGCCGCACCGACGCCGCATCGGCCGGCCTGGACGAGACGAACAGGCGCGCACTTGCCGAGGTCATGGCGCTGCTCGAGATCGAACCGTTGATGGATCGATCCGTGTCGGGACTGTCGGGCGGCGAACGCCAGCGCGTGGCGCTCGCGCGGGCGCTGCAGGCCTCGCCGGCCTTCCTGCTGCTGGACGAACCGCTGGCGGCGGTCGACCTGCCGCGCCGCCGGCGCATCGTCGAGGCGCTGCGGCGCATCCGCGACGAGCTCGCCATTCCGCTCGTCTATGTCACCCATGCCCCCGAAGAGGTGTCGGCCCTCGCCGATGCCGCCATCCTGCTCGACGGCGGCCGTGTGGTCGCGCGCGGCGCGCCGCGCGACGTGTTGCCGGTGATGGCGCCGCTGCCGGAGGCGTAGCCCGGGACCGCCGGCCGCCCTGCTTGACAGCGTCCCGCCGGCTCGGCCACGCTGTCGGCGATGCGCCGCTCCACGTTCTCCATTGCCCTGCTCTCGTGCGCCCTCCTGGCCAGCACCGGCTGCCGGCAGCCCGACGGGCAGCCGCCCCAGCTCGTCGAGGACATGCCGAACCGGATCTACGACATGGGTCGCGATCTGCTGGCCGTGGCCTCGGGTGACGCGAGCGGCCCGAGGGACTTCGCCGAGGACCTCCGGTCATTCGCCGTGTCGCCGGCAGCCGCGGACGCGGCCGACACGCTGGCCGCCCGTATCTCGGACGCGGTCAAGGGACAGAAGCTGACCGACCAGGCGGCGCAGCAGATCGCGCACACGGGCTGGACGATTGCCGCCGGCCGCGACCTCAGCGACCGCCAGGCGAAGAGCGCGCAGGACGAACTGCGGAACCAGCTCACCACCCTGGGCTCGACCCCGGTGACGGTCGACGCGGCCGTTGCGGCGGCCGAGGCGACCCACGCGGCGGTGACGGCCCGTCCGCGGCGCTGGTACGAGTTGTTCTGAGGCATGTCTGGGCACGCGGCTGGCAGCGGATCCGGCGCGCGGTCGTGGATTCGCCGGCTCGCCTCGCGCCTGCGCGGCGGGTCGGGGGGCGCCACGCCCGCCTCGCGTGCCACACGACCCGCGCCACCCGTCACCCCGGCGCAGCCGCCGTCCGGTGTCACACCGATCCCGGCCGATCGCATCGACGCGCTGACCGCGTGTCCCGTCTGCGGCGGCACCGCCTTCCGTCAGGTCTCGCCGTTCAACCGGCTGGTGCTCGCACCGTGGACGCCTGACGACCGCGCCGTCCGCTATCGCTACTCGCTCTGCCGCGCGTGCGGCGTCGTCTTCGCGGCCCTCCGGCCGGGCGGCCCGCGCATCGAGTGGCTGATCGGCCACTTCGAAGAGGCGCTCGGCCGCGCGGACGTCGGTGAGACGCGTGAGGGGAAGTACGCCATCACCTCGTCGGGGCTCAGCGACGAGCAGCGCGACCGGCTGCGCGCGCTCGCCGCGCCAGGCGTGTTCGTGTCTGAGCACAGCGGCATCAGCCGCAAGGCATACCTGCCGGGGCTGATGGGCGACCGACTCGCGACCAGCGCCCATGTCGAGCTGCTCACGTCGCTGCTCGACCTGCGCGGCGCGCGGGTGCTCGAGGTGCGGTCGCGGCTCGGCTCCATTTCCGCCGGCCTGCAGCGCCTGTGCGGCGCCCTCCCGCACGCGATGGCGCTCTTCCCGAACCAGCAGTTCCTCATCCAGGAGGTCTACGGCATCCCGGCCTCGGTCGGGATCGACTTCGAGCACTTCTCCGTGCCGTTCGAGGGGCCGTTCGACCTGGTCGTCGCCAACCACATGCTGACGCACGCGCTGCGTCCGTCCGCGCTGCTCGCGACGATCCACGCGAGCCTCGCGCCGGGCGGGCACCTCTACGTCTTCAACGAGCCCGATGAACGCGAATACCTGGCCGACGGCAAGTCGATGTTCAACACGCTGAACCCGTTCCACATGCAGGCGTTCGACGGCCCGTCGCTCGGGCGCGCCCTCGAGGCCAACGGCTTCGCGGTGCGCTTCTCGACGCTGTATCAGGGCTCGCGCATCTGTCTCGCGCAGAAGGTGGAGCGGCGGGACGACTGGGAACGGATCCCCAACGGCTCACGCTCGCGGCGCGAGAAGGCGTACGCCCTCGCGCTCGAGCGCGCTCTGCTTGGCGTGCCGCCGCACGCGCGGGGACGCCTCGACGAGCCGTGGGAGGCGATTCTCGAGCGAGGGCGCGCCGCCGGCCTGATCGACGAGAGCCGCAAGGGCGCACCCAAGCTGACGCGCGCGCCGAAGTGACGATGAACTGATTCGGAGCGGGTGCCGGGAAGTGCGGCGGGCGTGCGGCGGGAGTAGGGGGCCTTGCGGAGGGGGCGCACCACGCGGGAGCCGGCTGGCTCCCACGTGGCGTGCGGTGCGTCTGGTTACTTCGCGACGGCGGCGGTCTTCGCGATGGTCTCCCACGGGAGGCCCGGACGGCCGAAGTGCCCGTAGTTGGTCGTGCTCCGGTAGATCGGGCGGAGCAGGTCGAGCGTCTCGATGATGGCGCGCGGACGGAAGTCGAACGCGTTCATCACGAACTCCTCGGCCGCGCGCTCGTCGCCCGTGCCGAACGTATCGACCTTCACCGACACCGGCTTGGCCATGCCGATCGCGTAGCCGACCTGAATCTCGGCCTTCTTCGCGAACCCGTTGGCGACCACCTGCTTCGCGACGTAGCGGCAGAAGTAGGCGCTGCTGCGGTCGACCTTCGACGGGTCCTTGCCGCTGAACGCGCCGCCGCCGTGACGGCCCCAGCCGCCGTAGCTGTCGACGATGATCTTGCGGCCGGTCACGCCGGCGTCGGCCGAGGGGCCGCCGTGGCTGAAGTCACCGGTCGGGTTGACGAAGAGGGTGATGTCCTTGTGCCACCAGTCGCCGAGGGCGCGCGGGCCGAGTTCCTCGCGGACGTACTCGGTGATCCCCTTCTGGTTGGCGTCGGGCGAGTGCTGCGTCGAGACGACGACGGCGGTGACGCCGGTGGGGGTGTTGCCGTCGTAGGTCAGCGACACCTGCGACTTGCTGTCGGGCCGCAGCCAGTTGTAGCGGCCGCTCTTGCGGTCGTCGGCCATCAGGCGCATCAGCTTGTGCGCGAGCAGGATCGGCAGCGGCATCATCTCGGCCGACTCGTCGGTCGCGTAGCCGAACATGATCCCCTGGTCGCCCGCGCCCTGGTCACCGCTCTGGCTGGTCGTCGCGGTGACGCCCTGCGAGATCTGCGACGACTGCTGCGTGATGATCGGGATGAGCTTCAGCGTGGTGTCGCAGAACGGCTCGGTGGTGTCGGTGTAGCCGATCTCCTTCACCGCCTGGCGCACGATCCTGTCGAAATCGAGCTTCGCGTTCGTGGTGATCTCACCGGCGAGGACGACCGTGTCGCTCTTGCAGAGCGTCTCGCAGGCGACGCGGCTGGTCGGGTCCTCCGTGAGGCACGCGTCGAGCACCGAGTCCGAAATGTAATCGCAGACCTTGTCGGGATGTCCTTCGGACACCGATTCAGACGTAAACGTGAAGCGCGACATGAGGCTCCTTCGGATCAAAGACGACAGACGACTTAGACAGCGCGGCGCCGGGAGTGCCGGCGGCGCGGCCTATCAAGTCGTGAAATCGCCGCGCCCGCAAAACGGACCAGTATAGATCGTGAAACGGCCGAAGGCCAAGCAGGACAGCGGTTTCGGGACGTTAAGGGGGTAGGGATCCCCCGGACGACGGGCGGTCCCGTCGTCCGGGCGGGTGAGGGGTCTTACCAGCGCAGCGTGACGCCGACCGTGCCGCGCCAGAAGTCGAAATTGCCGACCGAGACGTCGAACTCGTTGTCCTCGTCGGGGTCCTGCAGCGCCCGGAAATACCGGACGTCGCCCCGCAGGCCGACATGCGAGTTGAAGAAGCCGATCGCCCCGGCGCCGAGGTTGAAGCCGAAGTCGTTGTTGTCGGCCTTGAACGCGTCGCCCGCGTCCACCTTCGACTTCAGCAACCCGACGCCGGCCACGCCGTAGGGGCGGAAGCCGCCGCCGGTCTGGCCGCCCACCGGAATGCCGACCAGCAGGTTGCCCATCGCCGTGAACACGTTGTTGCTGCCGGTGAAGTCGAGGCTGCCGTTGGCGTCACTCGCCTCGAAGAAGTTCGGCGTGACGCCGAAGTCCACTTCCCAGCCGACGACGCCGGCGCCCATCCAGCCGAGCGAGGCACCGTAGGTGAGGTGCTCGTTGCCGCTGGCGTCGCCGCCGAAGGTGGTGCCGATGTTCGGCGTGAAGAGCCAGTCGGCCCGCGCCGAGGCCGGCGCGAGCAGCAGCGCGAAGGCTGCAATGAGGGCATACCGCTTCATGAAATCCTCCTGGACAAGTCGTCCTCTCGACGGCCGCATCAGGCGGATCGCGTCGTGGTGCCGGAGGTTGCAAGCGGTATTCCGGGCAACTGGCTGTGGTGGCGCGATTTACGGCGCCGGCTCGTCCGTGAGGGCCGCGAGCGCCTCCCCGACCCGCTGCCAGGCCCGGGTGACGTGGGCTTCGGTCGTCCGCAGGTGCCCGACCGCGAGGCGCAGCACGAGGCGGCCGTGCAGGCGGGTGCTCGACAGGAAGACCTCGCCCGAGGCGTTGACCGCCTCGAGCAGTCGCTCGTTCAACTGATCGAGCGCGGCATCGTCGGGCCAGCGGGAGCCCGGCGCCCCGGCGGCGGCCGGCCCCTGTGTGGGGACCGCGCGGAAGCAGACGACGCTGAACGGCACCGGCGCGAGCCGCTCCATGTCGGGGTGCGCGTCGACCCACCCGGCGAACAGCCGCGCGAGCCGCATGTGCTCCTCGAGGTGCGCGCGGATGCCGCTCGCGCCGAAGTGGCGCAGCACCATCCAGAGCTTGAGCGCGCGGAAGCGCCGTCCGAGCTGCACCCCCGTGTCCATCAGGTTGCGTGCGCCGTCGGATGCCCGCAGGTACGGCGGCACGAGCGAGAAGGCCTGGCGCACGACGTCCATGCGGCGGCAGTAGAAGGCGCTCAGGTCGAACGGGGTGAAGAGCCACTTGTGCGGGTTGACCACGATCGAGCTGGCCGCCTCCCACCCCGCGAAGCGCGACCGGCACGAGGGCAGCATGGCCGTCACCCCTGCGTACGCCGCGTCGACATGCAGCCAGAGCCGCTGCTCGTCGCAGATCTCCGCGATCGCCGCGACCGGGTCCACGCTGGTGGTCGAGGTCGTGCCGACGGTCGCGACCACGGCCATCGGGATGGCGCCCGCGCGCCGGTCGGTCTCGATCGCCGCACGCAGCAGCTCGGGGCGCATCCGGAACTCGTGATCGCACGGCACCTTCACCAGTGAGGCCTGGCCGAGTCCCAGCAGGATGACCGCCTTCTCGACGGACGAGTGCGCCTGCTCGGAGCCGTAGACGCGCAACGCCCGCCCGCCAAGCGCCTGCATCCCGTGCTCGCGGACCTCTGGTGCGATCGCCTCGCGGGCCGCCGCCAGGGCGTGCAGGGTCGAGATCGACGCGGTGTCGTAGATGACTCCCTCGAATGCCTCGGGGAGCCCGAGCAGCTGCCGCAGCCAGCCGAGCGCGACCTCCTCGAGCTCCGTGGCGGCGGGGGAGGTGCGCCACAGCATCGCCTGCTGGTTGAGCGCCGCGGAGAGGAGTTCCGCGAGCACGCCGGGCGCGCTCGCGGTGATGGCGAAGTAGCCGAAGAAGCCCGGATGGTTCCAGTGCGTGAGCGCGGGGACGAGGACGCGCTCGAAGTCGTCGAGGATCGCCGCGTACGTCTCGCCCTGCTCGGGGGCCGACGCGGGGAGCGCGCGGCGCACGTCGCCCGGCGCCACCGAGGGCAGCACCGGGTAGCGCTCCGCGCCGCCGAGATAGTCGGCGACCCAGTCGATCAGCTCGTGCCCGTGGCGCCTGAACGCGTCGAGATCGTCCGCGGCCGGCGCCGCGGGCGGCGCGTCGCTCACTTCTTATGCGTGGCGATGTACTGCGTGGCGAACTCCGCGAGCTTCGGGTCGCGCAGGCCGATCGCTTCAGCCTCGGTCTTCGCGCGGTCGATCGCCCAGCCGTCCTGCAGCACGCGCTTGATCATCCAGACGCCGCCGACCCGGTTCGCCGAGCCGCAGTGGATGAACGCCGGCTGGTTCGCCTTGTTCGAGACCTCGGCGAGGAAGCGGTCGACCACCTTCGGGTCGGGCATCGCCGCATCGAACGGCACGCCGATGTACTTGATGCCGGCCGCCTGCGCCGCCGCGGCCTCCTGCTCGACGTTCGCGCCCGGCTCGGACGGCAGCCGCAGGTTGATGACCGAGACGAAGCCTTCCTTCTTCAACGTGGGCATCGCCGAGGCGTCGGTCGCCCCGCCGCAGCCGATCGTGGCGTCAACCCGCGAGAAGTTGCGGATCCCCGCGACGTCGATCTTCTGCACCTGGGCGGAAGCCGACGGGACCAACGGGGTGGCGACGGTGGCGCAGAGGGCGACGGCAGAGAACAGCGTGCGCATCTTCATGGGTCGGTCTCCGGCAGGACTGGATGTCCTGCCGGGAATTGTAGCGCCGCCCCGCCGAAGCCGGCTCCCACCTTATGCCGGCGAAGGCGGGGTCAGCGGTCGACGAGCAC
>CANIAI010000108.1 GCA_947465275.1 Acidobacteriota bacterium
CTCGGGGTCAACGACAACCCGGTGACCATCAAGGCGGTCGAGGTCTCGATCATCGACCGCGCCTTCGACGAGGGCTGGGTCACGCCGGTGCAGCCGACGACGCGAACCTGGAAGAAGGTGGCGGTGGTCGGGTCAGGCCCGGCGGGGCTCGCCGCGGCCGATCAGCTCAATCGGGCCGGTCACTCCGTCACCGTCTTCGAGAAGTCTGACCGCATCGGGGGGCTGCTGCGGTACGGCATCCCCGAGTTCAAGATGGAGAAGCAGGTCCTCGACCGCCGTCTCGGCATCATGGCGGCCGAGGGAGTCATCTTCCGCACCGGGGTGAACATCGGCACCGACGTGACGATGGAACGCCTGCGGGCCGACTACGACGCGGTGCTGCTCGCAGCCGGCGCGGGACAGCCCCGCGACCTGCCGGTGCCAGGGCGCAACCTCGCGGGCGTGCACTTCGCGATGGAGTACCTGACGCTTCAGAACAGGCGCTGCGAGGGTGACACCGTGTCCGACGCGGAGTTCATCTCGGCCGAGGGGAAGCACGTCATCATCATCGGCGGCGGTGACACCGGCGCTGACTGCCTGGGGACGGCGCATCGGCAGGGTGCGCGGTCGGTGACGCAACTCGAGCTGATGCCGATGCCGCCCGATGTGCGTGCCTCCGACAACCCGTGGCCGCAGTATCCGCATGTCTTCCGGGTCACCTCCGCCCACGAGGAGGGCGGTGAGCGGCTGTTCTCGATCTCGACGCAGTCCTTCGAGGGCGATGCCCGGGGGCGCGTACGGGCCCTCAAGGCGGTGAAGGTCGAGATCGTCCGCGCGGACGGCCGCGTGAGCTTCGTGCCGGTGTCCGGCAGCGAATTCGAGCTGCCGGCCGAACTGGTGCTGCTCGCGATGGGGTTCACCGGACCCGAGCGGAGCCCCCTGCTCACCGACGTCCGCCTCACCGATCGCGGCAATGTCGCGCGCGACGAGCGCTGGATGACCAGCGTGCCGGGTGTCTTCACCGCCGGTGATATGCAGCGCGGACAGTCGCTCATCGTGTGGGCGATCGCCGAGGGGCGCAGCGCGGCACGCGCGATCGACCTCTTCCTGATGGGCGAGTCGCAGCTGCCCGCGCCGCTCGCCTGAGTGATTCACGTCGTAACGGAGGACTTCGCATGAAGGTGTGGCTTGGTGTGCTCGCCGTGCTCGTGCTTGCCGCTGTGCCGGCGCGCGCGCAGCGCGCGCAGGTCAGTGCCGGGGAAGAGGCGAACAAGAAGGTCGTATACGAGTTCTACCGGCAGGTCTGGGAAACCGGGAACGCCGACCTGCTCGGGAACTTCTATGCCCCGGACTTCATCGAGCACAATCCCGCGGTGCCGCCGGGCGGCCTGGACGGGCTCAAGGCGTTCCTGAAGCGCCGCTTCCCGGAGCCGAAGCCGGCCGGTGCCCGGCTGCAGAACCCGCCGGCGGTGGTGCTGGTTGACGGGGACGTCGTCACCTGGATCTTCCAGCGCGACCAGAAGGACGCGCGCGACGGCTCGTCGTACCAGAGCTTCTGGTTCGATGCCTATCGCGTGCGGAACGGAAAGGTCGTCGAGCACTGGGACGCCGCGACGCGTCCTGCCGCACCGCCGGCGCGCTGACCACTAGGCGCGCTGGCCTCACTGCACTGGCCCTGAACTCCGCCCAGCCCATATGTTGATCGTCATGAAATTCGGCGGGACCTCCGTCGGATCCCCCGAACGTATCGCCGAAGCCGCGCGCCTCGCCGTGGCCAGTGCCGCCCAGGGACACCAGGTCGTCGTCGTCACCTCCGCCATGAGCGGCGTCACCAACGCGCTGATCGACGCCGCGCAATCGGCGTCGAAGGGCCAGTGGACGGCCGCCGTGTCACAGCAGTTGCTCGAACGGCACCGTGCCGCCGCCGAGACGCTGATCGGTACCGACCCGGTGCGGAAGACCGCGACCCTCGACATCCTGGGCCGCCGGCTGGATCGCTTCGAGAAGCTCTGTTACGGCCTCTCGATGGTGCACGAACTCACCCCGCGGCTGCTCGACGCGATTTCCGGCACGGGCGAGATGCTCGCGGCGCCACTCGTCGCGGCGGCGATCCAGGCCCAGGGGCGCGGGTCGCAGGCCGTCGATGCCACCGAGGTGATCGTCACGACCGACCAGTTCGGCGGCGCCGAGCCGCTGATGGACGACACCGCGCGCAAGTGCGCGGCGGTGCTGCAGCCGATGCTCGCGGCGGGAGAGATTCCCGTCGTGACCGGCTTCATCGGCGCCACGGCCGACGGCGTGCTGACGACGCTCGGCCGCGGCGGGTCCGACTACTCGGCGGCCATCCTCGGGGCGGCGCTCGATGCGGACGAAGTCTGGATCTGGACCGACGTCGACGGCGTCATGACGGCCAATCCGTCCGAGGTGGCCGGTGCGCGCACGCTGCCGGAGATCTCGTACAGCGAGGCGTCGGAGCTCGCGTATTACGGCGCGAAGGTGCTGCACTACAAGACGATCCTGCCGGCGTTCCGGAAGCGCATCCCGGTGCGCATTCTCAACAGCTTCAACCCGGCGCACCCCGGCACGCGCGTGACCGTCGAGGGACACCCTTCCGCATCGGGCGTGAAGGCGGTCACCTCGATCCGCGGCGTCAGCCTGATCGCGATCAGCGGCACGGGCATGCAGGGCATTCCGGGCATCGTCGCCAAGGCGTTCGACGTGGTGGCGCAGCAGCAGGCGAACGTCCTGATGATTTCGCAGGCCTCGTCCGAGAACAACATCTGCTTCGTCATCAGTTCGTCGGAGGCGGGGCGGGTGCTGAAGGCCCTGCGGTCGGCGCTCGAGGTGGAACTGCTGCGCGGGAACATCGAGGAGATCGCCGAGCAGCCGGTGGCGGTCGTCGCCGCGATCGGTGACCGCATGCGCGGCACGCCCGGCATCGCGGCCACCGTGTTCGGGGCGCTCGGCACGGCGGGGATCAACGTGGTCGCGATCTCGCAGGGGTCGTCCGAGCGCAACATCTCGCTCGTGGTCGACGCGCAGGACGCCTCGCGCGCCGTCCGCGCGCTCCACGACGCATTCCAGCTGGACCGCCAGGCCTAGCGATGCGCCGTGCCGACCTGCGGGCCGTCGCGCGCCGCGGCGGGGGCTGCTAAAGTCGTCGGATGCCGATCCATGACGTTCTCGTGGTGGGGGCCGGCCCCGCGGGGCTGGCTACCGCCATCGCGGCCCGGCACCACGGGCTCGATTACCTCGTCGTCGAGAAGGGAGTGCTGGTCAACTCCATCTTCCGGTTCCCGACGCAGATGGTGTTCTTCACCACCCCCGAACTGCTCGAAATCGGCGGGTTGCCCCTCGTCACGCCGTACGACAAGCCCACCCGCCTCGAGGCGCTCCGCTACTATCGCCGCGTCGTCGATACGTACGACCTCCGGCTCTCGATGGGTGAACGGGTCGTCACCATCGAGCGCGAGGACGACGGCGTGTTCGCCGTCACGACCGAGCGGGAGGGGGTGCGGCGTGTCCGCGAGGCCCGTCACGTCGTGCTCGCCATCGGCTACTACGACCTGCCGAACCACCTGGGCATTCCCGGGGAAGAGCTGCCTCACGTCGCCCACTACTACAGCGAGGCGCACGCGTATTACCGACAGCGTGTCGTCATCGTCGGCGGAAAGAATTCCGCGGTCGAGGCCGCGCTCGACCTGTACCGCAACGGCTCGCAGGTGACGCTCGTGCACCGGCGCGAGACGCTCGGCGACTCCATCAAGTACTGGGTGCGGCCCGACATCGAGAACCGTATCAAGGAAGGGGCGATCGCCGCGTGGTTCGAGACGCGGGTCGTCGAGATTCGCCGGGGCGTCGTGGTGGTGGAACGGGCGGGGCAGCGGACCGAGCTCGCCGCGGATGCGGTGCTGCTGCTGATCGGCTATCACCCGGACGCGGAGCTGATGCGGGCGGCCGGTATCCACTGTGACGAGGTGTCCCTGGTGCCCGAGATGAGTCCAGACACCTTCGAGACCAACGTGCCAGGACTCTTCCTGGCCGGGGGCGCCACCGTCGGCCGCCACACCGGATCGATCTTCATCGAGAACGGCCGCTTTCACGGTGAGCGCATCGTGAACACGATCGTCGCGCGCCTCAGCGAGGCCGGCGACTAGGCGCGTACGCGGACCGCACGGCGCGCTCGATACCCGAGGCGCGGCGCGGTCAGTGCACCGCGCCCTTCCACTCGGTCCCGCCCGGCGCCAGCGTCTTCATCTCGAGCAGCTCAATCAGGCCCCGGCAGCGCGCGAGCACGCCGTCCCGTTCGAGCAGCGCCTGCCGCTCGACCGGCTCGAACTCCAGGTATTGCGACAGCGCGTTGACGAGGTCGTCATCGGCCACGGCCGGGGGGAAGCGCGGGCCGCCGCCCGCCCGCTCGATCACCGACGCCAGCAACGCCTCGAGCCGCAGGCGCTCGCGCTGCAGCGCGGCGCGCTCGGGTTCCACCAGCGGTTCCGGGAGCGGCTCCACGGTGGCGATGCGATAGGCCCCGCCCGGCGCCTCGTGCACGATGCGGAACTTCTCGAGCCCGCGGAGGACGATGTTGAAGCGCCCGTCGTCGAGCGGTTCGGCGTGCGTGATCACGCCCGCGCAGCCGACCGGGTAGATGGCCGGACGTCCGTCGTAGTCGGCCCGGTAGCCGGGCTGCAGCAGCGTCATGCCGATGATGCGATCCCCGGCGAGGGCGTCGGCCACCATTGCGCGATACCGCGGCTCGAAGACGTGCAGCGGCAGGAACACGTTCGGGAACAGCACGACGTTGGGCAGCGGGAAGACCGGAAGCTCGGGCGGCAGCATCGGCGTGGTCAGTGAATCGTCTTCGTCTTCCGGTCCATGTAGTCCATCATGACGTACTGGCCGAGCGTGTACGGGGTGGTGAAGTACGCCTTCCCGCGGCAGATCGAGGCCACGCGCCGCACGAAGGCGACCAGGTCGGGATCGCGCGCGAGCATGAACGTGTTGATCATGATTCCCGCCTTGTTGCAGGCGTTCACCTCGGCGAACGTCTCGGCCACGATGTGCGGGTCGAGGCCGAACGGGTTCTTGTAGATCTGGCCATCGGGACGCGTCAGCGCCGACGGCTTGCCGTCGGTGATCATCACGATCTGCCGCATGTCCTTCTTCTGCCGCTCGAGCACCCGCCGTGCGAGGCGGAGCCCCTCGCGGGTGTTCGTATAGTACGGCCCCACCTTCACGCGCCCCAGCTGCTTGATGGGCACTTCCTCGGCGGAGTCGTGGAAGAGCACGGCGTGCAGCGAATCGCCCGGGTACTGCGTCCGGATCAGGTGGGAGAGCGCCAGGGCCACCCGCTTGGCGGGCGTGAAGCGGTCCTCGCCGTAGAGGATCATGCTGTGCGAACAGTCGAGCATGATCACCGTGGCACAGGAGCTCTGGTATTCGCTCTGCGCGACCATCAGGTCGCTGTAGTCGACGTCGATACCGCCGTGCCCGCTAGCCCCCGCCGCCCCGTCCCGGTGCTGCCGCTGGACGGCGTTGAGGATCGTGCTGCTCGGGTCGATGTTGAGCGTGTCGCCGAACTCGTACGGCTTCGGCGCGGAGATCGCCTCGACGCCGGTGGAGAGGTGGCGCGTGTCGTGACGGCCGGTGCTGCTGCGCCCCATCGATCCGAGCAGGTCGCGCAGCGCCCGGTAACCAAGGAAGTCGAGCGCCTTGTCCGTGACTTCGAACGTCACGGGACCGGCGTCGTCCCCCATCCCGCCGCCCTGCCCGGCGCGTGCCTGCTGCTCGCGCTCCAGGTCTGGTGACTGGGTGATGAACCCCTGCTCGGTCATCCGTTCGATGATCTGCTGGATGAGGTCCTCGACCTGCTGGCGCGCCCCTTCCTGGTCGGCGTCCGCCGGGTCGCCGAGCAGCCGCTGGAGCGCGTCGTCCGACAGCACGCCGCCCGAGAAGAGCGCCTCGAGGATGGCGTCGTGCAGTGCCTGCATGGTGCGGTCGTCGTCCCCCTCGGACGGATCGCTCCACGGGCTGCTGAACCCGCTCGAGAGGAGCAGGTCGGAGAGCTTCGAGACGAGATCCTGCAGGTCGATCTCGTCGAGCGGGTCGCCGGTGTACCGGGTGTACCGGAATTTCATCAGTTGTAGTACTTCTTCTTCCCGCCCGGCGCGGTGGGCATCGGCGCGTCCGGCACGGCCGCGGCGTCACGGCTCGGCCGCCGCACCGGCTGCTCGGTGGCCTGGTAGCCGCGCTCTTCACTCCGGCTGATCCGCTTCATCGCATAGAGCCCTTCGAGCACGAAGTCGATGCCGGCCGCGAGCAGCGCCTCGCGGGCGTCCTGCGGGATTCCCGCCTGGTGCGCGAGTTCCACCAGCCCCTGCACCTGTCGCGCATGCTCGACCACCTCGCGGGCGCTCATCGTGTCGTTCAGCTGCAGGCTGCCACCGAGGTCGAACCATTCGATGACGGCGCGCGTCTCGAGGTGCGAGAGGTAGCCGTCGGCCACGTTGGCAATGGCGGCGCGAACCAGTTCGCGTCCTACCGCCTCGGCGCCCTTCAGCTCACCCTCGTATTCCATCTCGAACTTCCCGGTGATGGAGGGGAGCGCCGCGTACACGTCGGTGACGCGCGGTACCGCGGGTTCCTCGCGGGTGACAAGCGCGCGCCGCTCGGCGTTCGAGACCACGTTCTCCATGGCCGAGATCGGCAGGCGCTGGCTGACGCCCGAGCGCTTGTCGATGCGGCGATCCTGCCGCGCCTGGAAGGCGATCTCCTCGACCACCTCGGCGACGAAGGTGGGCAGTTCGACGGCCGGACCGCCGTCCTGGCGGGTCACCCACGCCTCCTGGCTGGTGATCGCCATCGCCTCGCCGCGGCCGGCGGGGTAGTGGGTGCGGATTTCGGAGCCGATGCGGTCCTTCAGCGGCGTGATGATCTTGCCGCGCGCGGTGTAGTCCTCGGGGTTCGCGGTGAACGCGATCAGGACGTCGAGCGGCAGGCGCACCGGGTAGCCCTTAATCTGGACGTCGCCTTCCTGCAGGATGTTGAACAGGCCCACCTGGATCTTGCCCGCGAGGTCGGGCAGCTCGTTGATCGCGAAGAGACCGCGGTTCGCCCGGGGCAGCAGGCCGTAGTGCATCGTGAGCTCGCTCGAGAGCTGCAGGCCGGCACGGGCCGCCTTGATCGGGTCGATGTCGCCCACCATGTCGGCGATCGTCACGTCCGGCGTGGCGAGCTTCTCGACGTAGCGGCGGTCGCGTGGCAGCCACGACACCGGGGTGTCGTCCCCCTGCTCCTGTACCCGCGCCCGGCACGCCGAGCAGATCGGGTCGAGCGGGTCGTCGTTGATCTCGCAGCCCGGCATGACCGGGATCTCGGCGTCGAGCAGCGTGACGAGCGCGCGCAGCAGCCGCGTCTTCGCCTGGCCCCGCAGGCCGAGCAGGATGAAGTTGTGCTGCGACAGCAGCGCGTTGACGACCTGAGGGATGACCGTGTCGTCGTAACCGACGATGCCGGGGAAGAGCGGCTCCCCGGTACGGAGCTTCTCGATGAGGTTCTCGCGCACCTCCTGGTGCACGGAGCGGCGGCGCACGTCGCCGCGCGTGATCGCGGCGCGCAACTGGCCAACCGTCGCAATCGACGAGGACTTGGGCATGAGGGATTCTACCC
>CANIAI010000109.1 GCA_947465275.1 Acidobacteriota bacterium
CGACCCCCGCGACGAGAACCACGCGCGCTCCCTCGACAACCTGCGCCGCCTGCAGGCAGCACGGGGGACGGACGGAGCGCCGCTACGGGTGGTGGAACTGCCCTTCCCCCGGCCGGTGATGATGCAGGGCGAACGGCTGCCGGCGAGCTACGCGAACTTCTACATCGCCAACGGCGTCGTGATCGTGCCGACGTTCAACGACCCGAACGACCGCCTCGCGCTCACGGCGCTGGCCGAGGCGATACCCGGACACCGGGTCATCGGCATCCACGCCGTCGATCTCGTGTGGGGACTCGGCACGCTCCACTGCCTCACGCAGCAGGAGCCGGCCCCGCGGACGTAGCCGCCGGCGCACCGGTCGCGGCGCTCAGCGGGCGCCGACCAGCAGGCTCACCGTGGCGGCGCGGCCGGGCATCGCGACCCCGGCGATTTCCTGGTAGACCTCGTTGCCGAGGTTCGTGCCGTCCACCCGAATCTCGTAGCGGCCGGCGCGGCGCGACGCGCGCAGATCGATGACGGCGGTGTCGATGACGGTGGCGTTCCGCTGGCGGTGCTTGTATTCGAACCGCGGGGCGACGCGGATGCCGCCCGGCAGTGGCACCACGCCCGAGACCACCAGGACGTGCGGGGCGTAATCGAGCACGTACTTGGAGAGGCACTGGCCAGCCCCGCAGAGGGTTGAGGCGGGGTCGACCGTGACGTCCGCACGCGTATAGCCCGCCTGCGCGAACGCGCCCGCCGTCCCCCATCCCCGACGCACCGCCAGTTCGAGCCCCTTCGCATCCGCGTGGTGGACGTTGTAGGTCTGCCAGCGATCCAGCGGCGTGGCGCGCAGCCAGTCGATCACGTCGCGGTCGCGGCGCACGAAGCCGGTCGCCTGCACTGTGAGGCCGCCCGGCAGGAAGAGGTCCACGCCTCCGTCCCCGCTCCATGACCGTTCGGGACCGATATCGGCGCGCGCCTGATTGGCCGGGTCATGGTAGTAGCGTTCCGTGAAGGTCGGCACGCGGAAGGCGCGACCGGCCGACGCGCGGAGGCGCACGCGGCGTGACGGCCAGGTGGTCAGGCCGACGCCAGGGTTGGTCGCGGTGCCGAACTCGCTGTACCGGTCGACACGCAGCGACGCGTCGACCTGCGTCCGCGGCGTGACCGCGTAGCGCGCCTCGCCGAACAGCCCCATCCGGCGCAGGTCGCGGTCCCCGAGATTGGTGGAGCGGACCCAGTCGCCCCCTCCTTCGCCCCCGATGGTCACCGTGCCGCGGCCCGCCAGCGGATGCGTCGCCTTCACGGTGCCGATCACCGCGTGCGTGCGGTGAACGCTCTCCGAGAGTGAGGGCCGCCGGACATCGAACAGGAAGTGGTCGCCATGGGTGCGATACGAGCCGGTGGCCCGCACCGTCCACGCCTGCGCGCGGCCCGCCTCGGTCGAGGCCGACAGCAGCGTCTGGTTGGTCGACTCATGGGACGGTGCGGCGCCGTAGAAGCCATTCGCGCCGAAGTCCTTCCAGGTCCAGGAGACGCTGGCCGAGCTCCGCTCGCCCAGTGCCGTGCGCGAGGTGAGCGCCACCGTCTGGAACTGCCGCTCGTACATGAAGCCCGATGAGCGGTCGGCCGCGACCGAGGCGGTGGTCCGCACGGACGGCGCGCCCACGCTCCCCTGCGCACGTGCCGCGATCAGGTCGAAGCTGCCGGCCTCCACCGATGCGGAGGCGGGCACGTCGCGCCGGGTAATCACATTGATCGTGCCGCCGAGCGCGTCTGCACCGAACAGCGACGCCCCCGCGCCGTGCAGGATCTCGATCCGCTCGATCGCACCGAGCGGCACCGGGATGTCCCCGTTGTGATGCCCGGTCTGCGCGTCGTTGAGCCGGACCCCGTCGACCAGCACCAGCGTCTGCCCGAAGGCGGCGCCACGAACCGAAAAGTCCGCCTGCATGCCGCGGGCGCCCCGGGCACGCACGTCGATGGACGACGCGAGCCGCAGCAGGTCGGCCACGCTCTCGATCGGCATCTGCGCGATCTCCTCGCGCGAGATGACCGTCAGCGTCCGGGTGACGGACGCGAGATCCACCGGTGTCGCGGCAGCGGTCACGACCACCGTCTGCCGGAGCGCCACCTCACCAGGTTCGACGCCCTCGGAACTCCGCGCCGGCTGGCCGGGCCCCTGCGCCAGGGCAACGCCTGCGGGACAGACCAGCAGGAGGGCGACGACGGTGAAGGCGGCACCAATTCGGAACATCTGGTAACTATACCTGTGCAGTTCGGCGCACACTGCGCAGCAGGACCAGCTCGGCCATGCCGATATCCGGGATACGTTGATCCCCCCAGCGCGCATACAGCAGTGGTGCGGACGTCCGCGCGTCCTGATGGTGGCCGCAGGCATCCTCGGGCTGCTGCTCAATGTCTTCTCGATCCCGCCCCTCCGCGAGCTGCACCTGCTGCTCGGCCGGGTCATCACGATTGCCTGCGGCATCACACTCGGTCCGTGGTACGGGGTCGGGGCGACGCTCATCTCACTGGTCGGCGCGCCCAGCCACACGGTGCAGGTGCTCTTCTGTCTGGAAGGGCTGGTGTGTGCGTGGCAGGCCCGCCGTCGGGCCTCGGTACTCGTCGGTGGTGTGATCTTCTGGGCGGTCGCGGGAGCGCTGTTCCTTGCCAGGCCCGCCCTGTTCCCCGACCTAGTGCCGCCTGCGGGCAACGCGCAGGTGCCGTTCATCCTCCAGCGAACCGTCTACATGCTGTTCGGGCTGGTGGCCGCCAAGGGGCTGGCCCTCCGCCTCCGACTGGGCCCGCTTGCCTCGCGCCAGCCCGAGCCTCGCCCGTTCGGCGCGTTCACCCGCGAAATGCTCGCCGTGGTGACGCTCCTGCCCGTCCTGGCTGTCTCGATCGTGATCTGGTCGGCGCAGGAAGCGCGACAGACGGCTGACGGCATCCGGGATCTCCGGCAGCTCGGCGAGCACATCGCGCTTGGACTGGCCGACGATGCGGACGACCAACTCGCCGCGACCCAGGCCCTGGCGGCGACGCTGGCAGCGGCACCGCTCACGACCCCGGAGACCCATACCCGCCTCGACGCCCACCTCGCGGCCGAGCCCCGGAACTACTCGGTGATGCTGGCCGACCCCGCAGGCATCGTCCTCCACGTCGTCAATCAGGACCGGCGAGAGGAGCCCGTGCCTGTGTCGCTCGGCGATCGGCCCTACTTCAGGCAGGTGCTGGCGACCCGCCGGTCCGCCATGTCCGGGGTCCTGCTGACCCGCACGTCCGGCGGGCATCCGTCGGTCGTGTTCGCGGCGCCCGTCCTCGACGCGAGCGGCGCCGTGACGAGCGTCGTGATCTCGACGCGGAACGTCAGCGAACAGGGCGCCACGCTCGCGAGGCTGCCGATGTCGCCGTCGACGGCGATCATCGTGGCCGATGCCGAGGGGCACGTCATTGCCAGCACGGGCAACACGCGGCACGCACCGCTGGACGACGTGAGCCGTGACGCGATGGTTTCGACGCCCCCCGAACCGGATGGCACGCGCCGCTACTTCGAAGGCGTGGACGGCGCCCGCGAGGCACGGGTCGTCACGTCGACACGGGTCGGCACGCTGGGATGGACGGTGTACTGCGAGCGGCCGCTCGCCTCGATGACGCTGCTCACGGCGCGCGACTACCTCCTGATGCTCGCGACGCTCGGCCTGGTGTTCGGCTGCTGCGTCTTACTCACGCGTGATGTCGCGGGCCTGGTGGTCCGTCCACTGGAAGAACTCGACCGGTTCGTCCAGTCGCTGGACACTCCCGATGCCTCGAGAACGCCCCCTGATTCAGCAGCCCACTTCCTGGAGATCGCGTCGCTCGTGCGCGACATCGGCGCGATGCAGGATCGTCTCTCCGGGTCGTACGAGCGCCTCCGCTCCGCGCTGCGGCAGCGCGATGACAGCAACACCCAGCTCCGCCGGCTCACGTCGACGCTGGATCAGCGGGTGAAGGAACGCACCGCCGCACTCGCCGCCGCGACGCAGGCCGCCGAAGCGGCGTCACGCACGAAGAGCGAGTTCCTGGCGAACATGAGCCACGAGATCCGCACGCCGATGAACGGCATCATCGGGATGACGGAACTCGCGCTCACCACCGACCTGCTGCCGGTCCAGCGTGAGTACCTGGACACCGTGCGGCAATCGGCCGACGCGCTGCTGGTGCTCATCAACGACATCCTCGACGTCTCGCGTCTCGAGGCGGGGCGAATGGATCTCGACGCCATCGAGTTCTCGATCCGGCACGTGCTCGAAGACACCTTGCGTCCCTTCGCCCTGACGGCGGGCGAGAAGCAGCTCGACCTCGTACTCGACGTGCAGCCCGATCTCCCGGATGCCTGGATCGGTGACCCGAACCGCATCCGGCAGGTGCTGGTCAATCTCGTGGGCAACGCGCTGAAGTTCACGCACGCCGGCGAGGTCGAGGTCCGTCTCCGGGGGGCGCGGCTCGACGACGAGCGGGGGCAGGTGACGATCAGCGTACGCGACACCGGTATCGGGATCCCGGTCGAGAAGCACGACGCCATCTTCGGAGCCTTCACGCAGGCCGATGGGTCGACGACGCGCCGCTACGGCGGCACGGGCCTCGGCCTGTCGATCTCGTCACAACTCGTCGGCCTGATGGGCGGTCGGATCCGCCTCGAGAGCGAACCCGGCCGCGGCAGTACCTTCTCCATCGATCTCACGCTGCCCACGGCGGTGGAAGTCACCCCGCCCGCACCGACCGTGCCGGTCGACGGGCTCAGCGCCCTGATCGCCATCACCGGCAGCACGCAGCGAGCCGCGCTCGCCACGATGCTGCGCGCCTGGGGGCTGCAGGTGACTGCGGTGGCAGATGCCATGGCGATCGAATCGGCGGTGGAACACGCCGCCGGGCCGTTCGACCTCGTCATCCTCGAGGATCGGATGCTGGGCGCCCCGTACGGGGACCGCGCGCTCGGCCCAGGTCTCCGCGCCCGCTCGGGCCGAACGCGCATCATCCGGATCACGCCCCTGAGCGGAGCCGCGGCGCCCTCCGCAGACGTCGACGTGTCAATCGTTCAGCCGGTTGGCCCCTTCGGCCTCGCGGATGGGCTGGTGCGGGCACTGACGACAGCCGATGCGTCGGCCGGCCCGGTGACCGCCGCCACCGTGATCACCGGATCTGCGGAACCGCACTCGCCGGATGCCGCACAGGAGGCCCCACAGGAATCCCTGGGGGGCGGGCGGACGGCAGGAATCGACGCGCCCCCTCGGTCCACGGGACGTCCCGGTCGCCCCTTGCGGGTACTCGTGGCCGACGACAATTCGGTGAACCGGAAGCTCGCCGAGCACCTGCTGCGGCGGCTCGGGCATGAACCGAGGCTCGTGGAGGACGGACGCGAAGCCGTCACCGCCGCCCGCTCGACGCGGTTCGACCTGGTGCTGATGGACATGCAGATGCCCGCGCTCGACGGGCTGGCCGCCACCGCGGAAATCCGGCAACTGGAGCGGGAGTTGGGACGGCGCACGCCGATTGTGGCGCTGACCGCGCACGCGATGGACGAAGACCGCCAACGCTGTCTTGACGCCGACATGGACGGGCACCTGGCCAAGCCCATCAAGCTCGCCGACCTGGAGCGCGCGCTCGCCGCACACGCCTCCGACGCCGGCAGCGGGCCCGTCCGGTCAGCCGCCTAGGCCGACCTCGGCCAGCCGGCGCTGGGATCGCCGCAGTTCGTTCGCATATGGGACGTTGAGCACGCGATGCAGTGCGCCGTCGGCCTGATGCTCCAGGTCCCACAGCCCGCTGTTGTGCCAGTGGGCGGGGTTCTCCCACTCGAAGCGATCGACGATCGGATACAGGCAGAGCCCTTCGAGCGGCACACCCGCGGCCGTCGCGAGGATCACTTCGTCGGTCACCTCGCGGATCCACTCCGCACGCCCGATGCCCACATGGCTGGTCTCGCCGATCAGGATCGGCCGGCGATATCGCTCCCAGGCCCCGAGGAGCAGACGATGGAATGGCACCCATCGGTCGTCGCGCGGATGGACGTGCCATGCGAGCTTCTTCCCGCCCGGCACCTCCCACTGGTTATCGTGGTAGAAGTTCGCCCCGATGATGTCGAGATAGCCCGGCCCGCCGCCCAGTTCGGGCGCGCGCTGCCCCGCGATCATGTCCCACGCCTCCCACTGGCTCTCGGTCTGCGCGGCGGCCAGGCCGTCGACGTCCTCGAGCCCGCGGGGCGCCACCGTATGGATCAGTGGTTCCACCGAGACGAGGCGTACGCCAGGGTCCACCTCCCGCATCGCATCGACAGCCGCGATCCAGGCGCGGACCAACTGACGCTTCACCTCACCGCCGCGCTGCCGCGCATGGGGATGGAACCATCCCACCTCCCCCGCCGCCCAGGCGAAGAACGAGAGTTCATTGATCGGGGTGACGAAGAGCGTCCCCGCCGTCCGCTCGCGGAGGTAGCGCACCGTCGCACCACAGAAACGCGCGAAGCGGGCGACGAACGCGTCGTCGAACAGGTCGAGACCGTCCGGCCATCCGTAATGCAGCAGGTCCCACACGACCTCGATTCCGTGGCGACCGGCGGTCTCCACGTACGCCTCGACCGAACTGAAGTCGAAGTGCCCCGCGACGGGTTCCACGCGATGCCACCGGACCGTGTCACGCACCGTGAGTAACCCCATCGCGCGGAGGTTGGCGTAGTCGACGTCGAGAAAGCGGTCGTGCTGGGTGGCCTCGAGCATGTCGAGGCGTACGCCCCCGCGCGTGCGGTGGCACGAGGATTCGAACCCGGCCAGCCAGAACGACCGGAAGAGTGACGGCGCGAACGGCGTGTGCACGGGCGACTAGGGCACGAGCGCGCCCGCCACGGCGAGCGTCCGCTCCGGCATCGTCTCGTCGAGGCGCAGGCCGGTCCAGCGATAGGTCTGTCGCGTGCCGTCGGTGAAGCTGAGCACGAGACGCGTATCGAACGTCCAGGTGTCACGCCCGTCCGGCACCAGCCGCAGGCGCAGCTGGGTGTCGCGTGCCTGCGCCGAGGTGAGCCGGCCCGAGAGCGCCATGGCCAGTGCCGGCGATGTGGTGTTGTCGGTAAACGCGGTGCCGGTGCTGCGCACCTCGGCTCCGAGTTCGCTGCCCGCGGTGAGCAGCTGCGCCGCGACGGCGGAGTTCGCGTCCTTTCCGTCCGTCAGCGTGGTGAAGCTGAGTGTGGCGCCGGTGAGCACGGGCGCCGCCGCCGTCGACGTCGATCCGGGGCCGCCAGGATCGGTATCAGGGCGTACCCGCCCGCACCCGGCCAGCACGCCGATCAGCGCCACTCCACACACCCCGACTGCCCATCCGCGTCCCATACGACCCTCCGCCGGACATCAGAGCAGGATGGATGCCGGACGGGACGCCGGCGTCTCAGGGCCGCGGGGCCGGATGCGCGGCACGCCAGTCGCGCACGAAGCGGGCGATGGCGTCCTGAACCTCGGCCTGGAGA
>CANIAI010000110.1 GCA_947465275.1 Acidobacteriota bacterium
CAGCAGGCAGCGGCGCCGAGACGACAGCCGACGAGATGCGGGTGCGGCTGTCCTCGGGCAACCGGGCCAGCAGCGCCTGCAGCGTCGGCACCGGCGCGTCCTCGTCGTCCTCGTCCGCGAGCGGCTGATCCTCGGGGTCGTGGGCCGGCGCGCTGCCGCGCGACTCGAGGGTGCGGAACGCGTCGTCGAGCCGCCGGAAATAGTCGTCGGCAGCCCGAAGGGCTGCCGGGTCGCCAGTGACCGCTTCACTGGCGAACGCCTCCATACCCGAGGGGAGCCCGCCGCCAGACGTCCCGCCGCCGGTCGACGCGACCTCGGTGGGGGCGGTCTCGGTTGGCGCGGCCAGGGCCGTCCGCCGGGGCGGTTCGGCCAGCAACTCCCGCACGCGGGAGACGAGGTAGCCTGGCGTCAGCGGCTTCCCGATCACGGCGTCGCAGCCGAGTTCTGCCACGCGGGCATCGTCGGCGGGCTGGAACATCCCGGCCAGCAGCACCACGCGCACGCCGGCACAGGCGGACCGGCGCCGCACGTAATCGGCGAGGGCGTACGCATCGGGCGTCCCGAGCGACACGTCGGCCAGCAGGATGTCGGGCGGATTCGAGGCGAGGCGCACCATCGCGTCGGCGCCGGTGCCCACCGTCGAGACCTCGATGTCGCTCCCGGCGAAGGCCAGGGCGACGACCCGCTGCACGGTGAGGCTGTCGTCGGCGACGAGCAGGGTGTGCGTAGCCATCTCGGTCCGACTATACCGAATCGACGCGCGACCGTGCGTGCTGGCGGACGAACGCGACAATCGCCTGCATCGAGGTGCCCGGCTGGAAGATGCCCTGGACGCCGGCGTCGCGCAGCGCCGGGACGTCGACGTCGGGGATGATGCCGCCCACCATCACCAGCACGTCGTCGAGTCCCTCGCGCCGGAGCAGCTCGACCACGCGCGGGCAGATCCGCATGTGCGCGCCCGAGAGGATCGAGAGGCCGACCACGTCGGCGTCCTCGTGCAGCGCCGCCGAGACGATCTGCTCCGGCGTCTGCCGCAGGCCGGTGTAGATGACCTCCATGCCCGCGTCGCGAAGCGCGCGGGCGATCACCTTGACCCCGCGATCGTGCCCGTCGAGCCCGGGCTTGGCCATCAGGACGCGGATGGGAGGACGTGACATCAGATCACCGGGGTCTCGACGTACTCGCCCCAGACGTCCCGGAGCGCGTCGCACATCTCGCCGACGGTCGCATACGCCCGAGCGGCGTCGACCAGCAGCGGCATCGTGTTCTCACGACCGAGCGCCCCTTCGCGCAGGCGGTCGAGCGCGCGGCGCAGGGCGTCGGCGTCGCGCCGGTGCCGGACGTCCGCCAGGCGCGCACGCTGCCGAGTTTCGGCCGACTCGTCGATATAGAGCGTCGGCGGCGACACGTCCGGTCCCTCGGTGAACGCATTGACGCCGACGATCACCTGCTCCCCCGACTCGATCGCCTGCTGCTGCCGGTAGGCGCTCTCCGCAATCTCGCGCTGCGGATAGCCGCGCTCGATCGCGGGCACCATCCCGCCCATCCCGTCGATCGTCGCGACGCTCGCGTAGGCCTCGGCCTTCAGGTCGGCCGTCAGCCGTTCGAGGAACCAGGACCCGCCCAGCGGATCGGCCACGCGGGCGACGCCGGTCTCGTGCGCGATCACCTGCTGCGTGCGCAACGCGAGCGTCGCCGCCTGCTCGGTGGGGAGCGCGAGCGCCTCGTCGAGCGAGTTGGTGTGCAGCGACTGGGCGCCGCCCAGCACCGCCGAGAGCGCCTGCAGCGCCGTCCGCACGACGTTGTTGTACGGCTGCTGCGCGGTGAGCGAGACACCGGCCGTCTGCGCGTGAAAGCGCAGCTGGCACGACCGCGCCTCGCGGGCGCCGAAGCGCTCGCGCATCACCTCGGCCCAGATGGCGCGGGCCGCGCGGTACTTCGCGATCTCCTCGAAGAAGTCGCTGTGCGCGTTGAAGAAGAACGAGATGCGCGGCGCGAAGCGGTCGACCTCGAGACCGGCCTCCATGGCGTACTGCACGTACTCCATCCCGTCGCGCAGCGTGAACGCCAGCTCCTGTGCCGCGGTCGCCCCGGCCTCCCGGATGTGATATCCGCTCACCGAGATGCTGTTCCACCGCGGCACGTGCGCCGCGCAGAAGGCGACGCTGTCGGTCACCAGCCGCATCGACGGACGGGGCGGGTAGATGTATTCCTTCTGCGCGATGAACTCCTTGAGGATGTCGTTCTGCAGCGTGCCCGAGAGGCGCGCCCAGTCGACGCCCCGCCGCTCCGCCAGGGCGAGGTACATCGCGAAGATCATCGACGCCGGACCGTTGATGGTCATCGACGTGGTGACGGCCCCGAGATCGATGCCGTCGAAGAGCACCTCCATGTCGGCCAGCGAGGCGACACTGACCCCGCACTTCCCTACCTCGCCGAGCGACAGCGGATGGTCCGGGTCCCGTCCCATCAGCGTCGGCAGGTCGAAGGCGACGCTCAGCCCGGTGCCGCCGGCCGCGAGCAACTGCCGGTAGCGGGCGTTGGTCTCCTCGGGGGTGCCGAAGCCGGCGAACTGCCGCATCGTCCAGAGCTTGCCGCGATAGCCGGTCGGATGGATGCCGCGGGTGTAGGGGTGCGTACCCGGGCGGGGCAGGTCGCGCGCGGGCTCGAGGCCCGCCAGATCGTCCGCCGTGTAGACCACCTCGACCGTGCGCCCGGCGGCGGCGGCGCGCGTCGGCGACACGGAACCGTGTTCGCGCGTCATGGCCCGCATTGTACTCCCCGGATTTCCATACAATACGGGCATGGCGGAACACGGTCCGATCTTCGGGGCGATGCTGCAGGAGTTCGACGGCGCCGCCCGCATCCTGAACCTCGACCTCGGCATCTGGCGCATCCTCACGCACCCGAAGCGACAGATCGTCGTCTCGTGCCCGGTCCAGATGGACAACGGCGAGATCGAAGTCTTCACCGGGTACCGCGTCCAGTACAACATCACGCTCGGTCCCGCGAAGGGCGGCCTCCGGTACCACCCGGACGTCTCGCTCGACGAGGTGACCGCGCTCGCCGCGTGGATGACGTGGAAGTGCGCCATCGCGCAGATCCCGTTCGGCGGCGGCAAGGGCGGCATCATCTGCGACCCGACCCGGATGTCAAAGCGCGAGCTCGAGGCGCTGACCCGCCGCTACGTTGCCGAGATCGTCGACGCGATCGGGCCCGAGAAGGACGTCCCCGCGCCGGACGTGAACACGAACGCGCAGATCATGGCGTGGTTCATGGACACGTACAGCATGCACGTCGGGCACACCTCGACGGCGGTCGTGACCGGCAAGCCGGTGGAGATGGGCGGCTCCCTGGGACGCCAGGAGGCGACCGGCCGCGGCGTGATGATCGTCACGCGCGAAGCGGCAAAGCACCTCGGGATCGACATCGCGGGCGCGACCGTCGCCGTGCAGGGGTTCGGGAACGTCGGCTCGGTGTCAGCCGCGCAGTTGTCGCAGGTCGGCGCCCGCGTGGTGGCGGTGACCGACTACAAGGGCGGGGTCTACAACGCGAAGGGACTCGACATCGCCGCGCTCCAGCAGTGGGCCACCGAGCACCGCACCGTGGACGGCTTCCCCGGCGGCGAGCCGCTGGCCGGTGAGGCCATCTTCGGCCTCGACGTCGACATCCTCGTCCCCGCGGCGCTCGAGAACCAGATCACCGACGAGAACGCCGGGCAGGTGCGCGCGAAGATCCTCACGGAAGGGGCGAACGGACCGACGACCCCGGAAGCCCACCGGATCATGCATGCCAACGGGGTGTTCGTGATTCCGGACATCCTCGCCAACTCGGGTGGGGTGACCACGTCGTACTTCGAGTGGGTGCAGGATCGCCACGGCTACTTCTGGGAGGAAGCCGAGGTCAACGCGAAGCTCGAACAGAAGATGTGCGCCGCCTTCACCGCCGTGCTGAAGACGGCGGTGAAATACGGGGTCGACATGCGGACGGCGGCCTATATCGTGGCGATCGATCGGGTGGGCACCGTCACGAAGATGCGCGGGATGTACGCCTGAGGCCAGCGCGCGGCGCGCGCTTCAGGCCGGACCGCTCAGGGCCATGCCGGCCCTGCCGTCGTCTCGCGCGAGGCGATCCACTTCGCCCGACGGGGCGACGCTGAGACGATCGAGCAGTTCCTGCTGCGAGTGGGTGCCCGTGCGCCGGAAGACGCTCTTCAGGTGATTCCGCACCGTCTGCTGGCTGATGCCCAGTGACGCGGCGATGGCCGGCACGCGGCGATGCTGCAGCAGGAGCCCGACGACCTGTCGCTCGCGCGGGGTCATCCGGTCCATCGAGCGGCGCGCCACGAACGTCACCCCCGCCGCCACCAACCCGCCGTTCACCTCAGGCACCTTTGTTACCGGCACGTCACCCGACGCCTCGGCCGGCGCCGGCCGGCGGCTGCGGCGGGCCACGGCGAGCGAGCAGGTGACCTCGAGCTGCGCCCGGTGCACCGGCTTGAGCAGCACCCCGTCCACCCCTGCCGCCTGAATCTGCTCCCCGATGGGCGCGGCGAACCGGTCGAGGATCAGCACCGAGCCGCTGCCGCGGCGGCGGCGCGCCGCCTCGACGAAGGCGAGGTGCTCCACCAGGTCAGCGGCCGCCGGGCTGAGGACCAGCAGATCCGGCAGCAGGCGGGCCAACTGCGCGGCCGCGTCGGCCACGGACCGGACGACGGTCGGCTTCAGCCCGAGGCGGTCCAGCGTCTCCTCGATGTACCGGGCGGTGCGCGGGTCGGACTCGACGATCAGGGCCTCGCCGCCGATCGATGCGTGTTCGGTGGTCACGGTGCGTCTCCTCCGCGTGAGCGGATGACTTGGGCGGCCGCGTTCCGTCATACCTCGGCCGTTCGGCGCGCCCCCGACCGGCATCCACGCACGGAGATGCTCGACATGGTGGGGGCCAATGTCGCCGCTCATTGCACAGCATCCGGCATGCCGACTCGTCCTTTCTGTGAAATGCCTGAGTTTGGACTAGAATGGCGCCACTTTCCGCTCTGAGCCGAGGCGAGAACCTCGTCTCGTGACGACATGTCGTCAGCATTCACGTCACATGACGTATGGCGGACATCTCCGGGGTGACCAGATGCACGACGCAGGCGTGTCAGCGGAGACGAACCTGGCGGCGCTCGGCGAGCTCGCGCGCCTGTTCAGGGACGGACGCGATGAGGAGCTGCCGGAACTCCTCGGTCAGGCGGCAGTCCTCGTCGCCGGGGTGGCGGGGGCGACCGCCGACTGCGCGATCCGCTACGGCTCGGTCCTCAGCAGTACCTCGGGTTTCTCACGGACGCGTCCCGTGCTCGAGCGGGCCATCGGCACCCGCGGGAACGGTGAGGGGAGTCTCGCCCTGGCCCTGCCGCCCGCCATCGAGGCGGGTCAGCTCTCAGACCTCGCGACCTTCATGAACGCCGCCGCGGACCTGCTCGGCGGAGCCCTGGAACAGCGGGGCGCCGAGGAGGCGCTCCGTCGCAGCGAGACCTACCTGCGGCATGCGGTCGAGGCCGCGCACCGTGAGCGCGACCGCACGCAGTTGCTGCTGGAGGTCGGGAACGCGCTCGTGTCCCAGCTGGAATCGCACCCGATCAGCCTGTCGGCCCTGAGCGGCGTCCGCCGGGTCATCCCGCTCGATTTCGCCGAGCTCGCGATCGTCGATCGCGCGGGTGGCACGCTGCGGGTCGAAGCGGCCACCTTCTACGACGAACGGGGTGTCCTCGAACCGCACACGACGCTGGCGCTCGACCGCTCGCCGTGCGGCCTGGCGTACCGCACGGGCGAGGTGCGCGTCTTCGGTCCCGGCGAGCTCGATCGGTTCCAGGGCGACGGCGTGCCGCTCGTCCGTGCCGAAGGCATCCGCTCGCTCTGCTGCCTGCCGCTCCACACCCACCGCGGACCGCTCGGCGCGCTCGGAGTCGGGCGCCGCGCGCCAGAGGGCTTCTCGGCCGATGAGACGAACCTGCTGCGCGATCTCGCGGCGCAGGTCGCAATCGCCGTCGCGAATACACTCGCGTACCAGGAGATCGCGGCGCTGCGCGATCAACTGACCGAGCAGAAGCTCTATCTCGAGGACGAGATCACGGAACGCGACTTCCGCGAGATCGTCGGGCAGAGTCGCGCGCTGTCCCAGGTGCTGCAGCAGGTGCGGACGGTGGCCCCGACCGACGCGACGGTGCTGCTGCTGGGCGAGACCGGCACGGGCAAGGAGCTGCTCGCCCGGGCGATTCACGAGCTGAGTCGCCGGCGCACGCAGACGTTCGTCCGCGTGAACGCCGCGGCCATGCCGGCCACCCTCATCGAGAGCGAACTCTTCGGCTACGAACGGGGCGCGTTCACCGGCGCCGTGGCGCGCAAGGTGGGCCGACTCGAACTGGCGGAACGGGGCACGCTCTTCCTGGACGAAGTGGGCGATATCCCGCTGGAGGTGCAGCCGAAGCTGCTGCGCGCCCTGCAGGAACGGGAGTTCGAACGCCTCGGCGGGGAACGCACCCGCCAGGCCGACGTGCGCTTCATCGCCGCCACGAACCGGCGGCTCGAGGAGATGACGGCCGCGGGGACGTTCCGCGGTGACCTGTATTACCGGCTGAGCGTCTTCCCGATCCAGGTACCGCCGCTGCGGGAACGCACCGAGGACATCCCGCAGCTGGTGCAGCACTTCGTCCGCAAGTTCTCGACCGAGATCGGGCGGACGATCACGGCCATCCCGACCACGGTGATGGACGCGCTGCAGGCCTGGCCATGGCCGGGTAACGTCCGCGAGCTGGCGAACGTGATCGAGCGGGCGGTGATCCTCTCGCCTGGGCCGTCGCTCCACGTCCCCGCCAGCGCCTTCCACCCGATTCCGCTGCCGGCTGGCGCCACGTCGTTCCTTCCGGGCACCGTGACGTTCAAGGGGGCGACGCGCGACGGGGCCGATGCGGCGTCGTACCGGGACGGCGAGCGGGAGATGATCCTGCGTGCGTTGCGTGAGGCAGGCGGACAGGTCGGCGGTCCCGAGGGAGCAGCGGCCCGGCTGGGGCTCGCGCGGACGACGCTCCACTCGAAGATGCGCCGGCTCGGGATCGTGCGTCCGCCGTTCTAGTCCTGCCCTCGCGCCGCGTTCGACCCGCCGGTCTTCCCCACCGCCGTCCGCAGCAGGTCGGCGAGCGTATCGGCCTCGAACGGCTTCACGAGGAAACCGGCAACGCCGGCCGCCGAGCCCGCCAGGCGGACGTCCGGCGTCAGGGCGCCTGACGCAAGGATCACCGGCAACGCCGGCCGGAGGGTGGCCAGTGCGCGGGCCAGTTCGAGTCCCGACATCAGCGGTATGCGCAGGTCGGCCAGCACGACGTCCACGCCGTCAGGGGCGCTCCGCACCCGCGCGAGCGCCTCGACGGCGCTGTCGCAGGCCGTCACCGTCCACCCCCGCCGTTCGAGCGCCAGTCGCGTGAACCGCAGCAC
>CANIAI010000111.1 GCA_947465275.1 Acidobacteriota bacterium
CGATGGTCAACAACACCGTCGCGAGCGGCGCGGGGACGATCCAGATTCGGATCACCCGCTGGTCGACCCCGTCCGAGCGGACGAGCCTGGTGCAGACTCTGCTCAGCAAGGGGCCGTCGGCCACGCTCGACGAGCTGCGCCGGACGCGCCCCGTCGGCACCATCAAGACACCCGACTCGCTCGGGTACGACCTGCACTTCGCCTCACAGACACCGGGCGACGACGGCGGGCGCCGCATCGTGATCGCCACCGACCGGCCGATCGGGTTCTGGGAGGCGGCGAACCGTCCCCGGACGTTCGACTACCCGTTCACCGTGATCCAGATGCAGATGCGGGCGGATGGAAAGGGGAGCGGGACCCTGTCGTACGCGACGAAGGTGATCGCGCACGACGACACCATCGAGCTCGAGCACTACGCGAGCGCGCCGGTGATGCTGACCGAGATCACGGCCGAGAAGCCCTGACGGGCTGGGCGGACGCCCGGCCCGTCAGTAGCGGCGCTTCTGCTGGCGGACGATATCGAACTTCGCCGTATCGGCGATCGCCATCACTGCCATGACGCCCGCCTGGATCGGATCGCTGACGACCAGGTCGGCGGCGTCGGGTACGCTGCCGGCCATGTTGAGCGAGATCACGTAGACGCCGTTCTGCCGGATCTCCTCGACCGCCTTCGTGATCGCCCCGCCCATGATCGAGCCGGCCATGACGAGCAGCCGCACGCGCGGCAGCCGGGTGACGGCTCGGACGGCCGCGGCCAGCTCCTGCTCGCCGACGAGCGGGATGGTGTCGATCGAGATGCGCTCACCGCGGATGTTGTGGCGGTCCGCCTCCGCAATCGCGCCCAGCGCCACCTGGCCGACCTGCGCCCCGCCGCCCATGATGATGATGCGCTTGCCGTAGATCTTGGCGAACGACGGCGTCTCCTCGATCCGCACGACCCCGTCGACCGCCCGCAGGTCGTCCATCACCGCGTCGATCCCGTCGTCCAGGGCGAACTCGAGGTAGATCTCGGCGTCGCCGACGGCCGTGTGCATGTCGACGTAGCGGATGTTCGCGCGGTGGTCCGCCAGCACCTTCGTCAGGCCGAAGAGCATCCCCGGCTGGTCGGTGACGGTGGCGGACACGGCGTGGAGAGTGGCCATGTCCGCATGATACAGGCGCTGATCCCGCAGCGCATCAGGGAGGAGTCTGGGCGAAGGACGACTCCACCGGCCCGCGATGATGCCTCGCGAGCGGCACGATGAAGGCGGCGCCGGCCACGGCCAGCCAGCCGTCAGGGGCGCGGCGTGGCGGGCGGCGGCGACGGAATCGTCCAGAAGTAGACGTGGTTGCGGCCGACGATCACGTCGCGCTCGGGTGTCCAGGTGCCGACCGGAAAGCGGTGGGACACGACGCGGGAGCCTGGCGCGAGCTCGCGCTTCAGCTTTCCCTCGAGGCGCAGGTTGATCGAGGGTGAGAGGTAGAGCGTCACCACCGTCGCTTTCGAGAGGTCGGTCTTGAAGAGATCCGCCTGGCGGAATTCGACCAGCTGGTCGACACCGGCCTTCTTCGCGGCCGCGCGCGCCCGCGCCACCAGCTCGGGGTCGAGCTCGATGCCGATCCCGCGCGCCCCGTACTGCGCTGCCGCCGCGATCACGATCCGCCCGTCGCCGGAACCCAGGTCGTAGACCAGATCGTCCTTCGTCACCTTCGCCATCGTGAGCATCGTCTGGACGACCTCATTGGGCGTGGGGACGTAGTGGATGTCGAGCGACGGCGCCTTCTGGGCGGCCACGGCCGTGGGGCGGACGACGGCGCAGAGGCCGAGCACGAGCGCCACCAGGGCGAGGGGAGCGGCGAGTCGGGGCACGCGGGTCACGGCGTCCATTGTAACGACTGTCTCCGGCACGGCTACCGGAGTCGCGTGCGCTGGCCTCGCGATCAGCGCACGCGCACGCACAACGTGTGTCGGCCGTCTGCCCTCAGCGGCAGGCGGCGTGCTGGCAATCGCAGCGCAGTTCGATCTTGTCGCCCGCCTGGCGACAGTGATCGCTGCAGTACTTGCCGTGGGGACCGTGCGGCGGAATCGTGCAGTTACACGAGGGGTGGGCGCATTTCGACGAACCAGCCATTCACACCTCCAGGCGCGCACTCTACGCCTCGCCGCCGCCCCCTGCAAGCACAGCCGGCATGGCGGCGGAGCCGGAACCGCCCGTCAGCCCTGCTGGAGCGTGCGGATGATCCAGGTCAGCGTGAGCGGGCTGAGCAGCGTGGACGCCGTCACGACGCTCGTGACGAAGTCGGGCGCGGTGTCGAACTCGAGGGCCAGGATCGTCGTCGCGACGGCCGCCGGCATCGAGCACTGCAGGATGGCGGCCTGCCGCGCCGGGGCGCTGAAGTCGCCGGCGTCGGCAAGCACGAAGGCCAGCGCCGGTCCCGCGAGGAGCGACACGGCGACTGCCGCCCCGACGGCCACCGGCTGCGCCGGGCGCGCCGCCCGCTCGAGCTGCATGCCGAGGACGAGCATCATCATCGGCACGGCCGCCTCGCTGAGCAGCTGCACCGGCCGCAGCACCATGTCGGGTACCGTCACGCCGAGCGCGCGCACCGCCATCGCGGCGACCACCGCGTAGATCGTCGGCACCTTCAGGACGCCGCGCAGGGCGTGCCGCACCGATCGGCGTCCGCTCGCGGCGAGGAACACGCCGACGGTGTAGGTCAGGATCGCGCCGGTCACGAAATAGATGGTGGCGAAGGCGAGTGCCTCCCGACCGAAGGCGAAGAGCGTCACCGGCAGGCCATAGTTCCCGCCGTTCGAGAACATCACGACCAGGAGGAAGGCCATCCGCGTCGGGCGATCGAGCCGGAGCGGCGCCGACACCAGCCAGGCGAGCAGGCCGACGGCCGCGGTCATCGTCACGCAGAAGAGCACCATGCGTCCGGCATCGGCCGCGGCGATCGTCGACGTGACGAGCAGGACGAAGACGAGGCAGGGGGCGAGCGCATTGAAGATGACGCGCGACAGGGTGGCGACGCTGACGTCGAAGTAGCGGGCGAGGGCGAAGCCGACGCTGGCGACGACGAACACCGGCAGGATGTCGGACGCGAAGATCTGCAGCAGGAGCATGCGCCCGACCATGGTACCCGCGCCGCCCGTCCACGGCGAGGCGCCGCGAACGGGGGCCGGTGGGGCTCAGCGCCTGGTGACGCTGAGCGTGGCGCTGCCGGTGCGCCCGACGCTGTCGGTCACGGTGACGGCGAAGGTCGTCGTCCCGATGCCGAAGGGCACGCTGGCGCTCCATGACGTCGTGCCGGTAGCGGTGCCGGTGCGACCGCTGCTCGTCCGCCATGTGACCGTGCGCACACCGGTATCGTCGGCGGCCGACCCGCGAATCGTGAGGCTGCTCGACGAGGTGCGGTAGGAGGTGCTGGTCGTCGGCGAGGTGATCCGGATCGTCGGCGCCGCCAGGTCGGCCGAGACGGTCAGCGTGCGGGTCGTGGTGCGTCCGGCCGCGTCACGGGCCGTGAAGGCGAGGCCGTTGGAGCCGCCGACGAGCGGGACGGCCGCGCTCCACGCCGTGGTGCCCGTGGCGGTGCCGCTGCCGCCGCGGGCATTCGTCCAGCTGACGCCGGTGACGCCCACGTCATCGCCCGCCGTGCCGGCCACGCTCACCTGCGTGCTCGTCGTGAGGAAGGGGCTGGTCACCGGAGAGGTGATCGCGAGCGTGGGCGCCAGCGTGTCGACCACCGCGATGGTCCAGGCGAACGCCTGCTGGCTGCTGTTCCCCTTCGAGTCGGACGCGGTTGCCGCGACGGTATAGCTGCCGAGCGTCGTCGGGATGCCGGTGATCACACCCGACGGCGCGTCGAGCGTGAGGCCGAAGGGGAGACCTGCCGCGCCGAAGGTCACCTGATCACCGTTCGGGTCGGAGGCGAGCAGCGAGACGCGCACGGTCGTGTTCACGCCGCTGGTCAGCGTGCCGGGGTTGAGCAGCACCGGTGCTCCCTCGGTCACCGCCGTGACCTCCGGCGCGAGCGGTCCCGGGCTGCCGTCGTCGCCATGCGCCGACACCGAGAGGAAGTAGCGCGTGCCGGGTTCGACGGTGAACGTATACGACGTGGCGTTCCCGGCGTCGGCAAACACGGTGTACGTGCCGCTGGATGTTCCCAGGTAGGCGTAATAGCCGGTCACCGTGGTCGATGTGCTCGGATCCCAGGCCAGGGTGAGGGTGCCGGCGAGCGCCGCGGAGGCGTGCACGAGGCAGAGACAGATGAACGACAGGACGCCCGGGGCGTACCTGTACAGCCGGTATCGATGCATGAGCCTGCGGGTGACCTGAGGCGGGGGGGAAGGGAGACCGCTGGTCTGCTGTGAGCCGTGGCCGCGGGGAGCGACCGGTCGAGGACCGATGGAAGGTTCCGGCTCGTGCGGGGACGAGACTAGCAGAGGCCCCGACAGGGGCCAAGCGAATTGTCGAGTTGTCCGGGCGGGATCGCCGCGATAGCGTGCAGGCGGACGGGAGGGCTCCCGTCCGCCTGTGTCATGACCGCCGTCAGTTCACCGAGAACGTGCGGACCACGTCGGCCGCGGCCGTCTCGGGTGCGTCGGTGGTGGTGTAGGCGCCGCGCACCCAGACCTCCACCTGGTAGCTGCCGGGCGTCGTGGGCGTCCAGAGCAGCAGGTTGCTGGCGCTCCAGGTCTGCGCGACGGTCCAGGTCGACCCGTTGTAGACCCGGAACTTGTACTGGTAGGGGCCGATGCCGCCCGCGGCGCTCGCCGTGAAGGTCACCGTCGTGCCCGCCCGCTGAGGCGAGGCGAGGTTGCTGCTGAAGTACGTGACGCCCAGCGGCGCGGCCGCGCTGATCGGGAAGGCGATGCCGTAGCTGCTGCTCGCATTCTCGGGCGCGTCGGTCGTGGAGCCGGCGCTGCGCACCCAGACCTCGACGCGGTAGTTCGCGTTGGCCGTCGTGGGCGTCCAGGTCGCGCGGTTGTTCGTCGACCAGGCCTGCAGCGTCGTCCAGGTGGAGCCGTTGTAGAGCCGGTACTTGAACTGGTACGGGGCGGTCCCGCCGTTCGCGCTCGCATCGAAGGTAATCGAGCGTCCCGCCACCTGCGGCGCGGGCAGCGTCGAGACCAGGTTGGACAGGGCGAGCGGCGCCTGGATGGTGAAGGCGCGCACGAGGTCCGCGTTCGCGTTCTGCGGCGCGTCGTTCGTGTTGGTGGCGTTCCGGGCCCACACCTCGACCTGATAGCTGCCCGCCACCGTCGGCGTCCAGGTGAAGGTATTGGTGGTGCTCCAGGTGCGTGCGACGGTCCAGAGCCCGCCGACGAAGACCCGGAACTTGTACTGATACGGGGCCGCCCCGCCCGTCGCCGTGGCCGACCAGGTGATGCTCGTGCCGGGCGCCCGCGGTGACGTGACGTTCGGCGTCAGCCCGGTCACGGCCAGCGCGTTCGACGCGGTGATCGGGAAAGCCATCTCGCCGGCCGCGCTGCTGTTCTGCGGCGCGTCGGTGACGTTGCCCGCGTTGCGGATCCAGACGCGCACCCGGTAGTTCTGGTTGTTCGTCGACGGCCGCCACGTGTAGGTATTGGTCGTGCCCCAGTCGCGCAGCAGCGCCCAGGTGCTGCCGTTGAAGACCATGAACTTGTACTGGTAGGGCGCGACGCCATCGGCGGCCGTGGCCGTGAAGGTGATCGCGGTGTTCGCCGGCTGCGGCGCGGGCAGGCTCGCGGTGAAGCTGGTCAGGCGCAGCGCCGCGCCGGGCACCGAGACCGTGATCGTCGCGGTACCGAAGCGTCCCGCGGCATCACGCGCGGTGAAGGTGACCGCGGTGCTGCCGGAGGGCAGCGTCAGCGTGGCCGACCAGGCGCTGGAGCCGGCGGCGACACCGGTCGCGCCGCGGTTGGTGCTCCAGGTCACCTGCGTCACCCCGACGTCGTCGGTCGACGTGCCCGAGAAGGTGATCGTCGACGCGGTCGCGGTGTAGGTCGCGTTGATCGTCGGCGACGTGATCCGCGCCGTGGGCGCCGTCGTGTCGTAGGCGACGGTGATCGTCGTGGCGCTGCTCTTGCCCGACGCATCGCGTGCCGTCATCGTGATCGCGTTGCTGCCCGCGAGCAGCGGGACGACCACCGACCACGCCGTGGTGCCGGCCGCCGTGCCGCTGCCGCCGCGGCTGCTGCTCCAGGTCACGCTCGTGACGCCGACGTCATCGGCGCCCGTGCCGCTCAGGGTGACGTAGTTGGACGTGGTCGACCAGGTGGCGCCGCGGGTCGGGCTGGTGATCGCGATCGTCGGGGCCGAGGCGTCGGTCGTGCCGATCGTCCAGGTGAAGGCCTGGGTCGCGATGTTCGCGTTCGTGTCGGAGGCGGTCACCGAAACCGGGAAGGCGCCGTTGATCGTCGGTGAGCCGCTGATCACGCCCACCGTCGGATTCAGCGTGAGCCCCGGCGGGAGGCCGAGCGCGCCGAACGTGATCGGATCGTTGTTCGGATCGGTCGCGCGCAGTGTCAGGGTCACCGTGTCGCCCAGCCGGTTCGTCTGGTTCCCGGGGTTGGTCAGCATCGGTCCGCCCGACGTGGTCGCGATGACCTCCGGCGAGTGGCTGCCGACGACCGGCCCGGCGGTGTAGGCGGCCACGCTCACGTAGTAGGTGGTGCCGGGGTTCGCCGTGGTGTAGGTGTAGCCCGTGGTGTTGCCCACATCGATCACCGTCGAATAGGTGCCCGAGGAGGTCCCGATGAACAGGTAATAGCCCTCGACATCGGGGTCGGACACCGGGTCCCACGCGAGCGACAGCGTGTCGGCGGACGCCGTCCGCGCGACAAGCAGGAGAACGGCACACATCGCGGCGGTGAGCCAGCGACGCAGGGTGACGGCGAAGTGTTGTGTGGACATACGCACTCGGTTCCGGAAGGTTCTGCCGGGCGAAGTGCAAGCAGGCATCCACGGATGGGGTGTGCATCCGCGCGTGTGACGCGGCGGGAGACAGGGTGCAACGGTGGCGAGAAAGTCTGGCGGCAGCCAGACCAGTCGTCCGGTGCGGGTCGCGCGGCACGGTCCCGCGCATTACGTTTTCGAAGTCGGACACGCGATTGTGATCGTGGCCACCAGGGCCGCGCCAGCCGCGACCGGGGCACATCGTTTGCTCCCCCACGCCGATGTGTACGCGTATGGGCGTGCACGCCAGGAGGTGCGATGAGCAACGAACGGAAGCCGGATGTTCCGGCCGTGCCGCCAGTCCAGCCCGGGGGCGGCGAGGGGAACTACGAGGCGTCGCGACGGTACCGCCGGGCCGTCGAGGCGTTCGCCCGTTCAGGGAAGGTCGAACCGGCCGCGCGTGATGCCGCCAACGTCGAGCCGGCCGAGGCCGACGAACTCGAGCGCGCGGAGGAAGAGGGGAAGTCGCACGCGGCGGGCGAGGACCCGCAACGTCGGGACGACTCCGGCCGATAAGTGCAGGGGGCCCGGCAGCCGAGCTGCCGGGC
>CANIAI010000112.1 GCA_947465275.1 Acidobacteriota bacterium
ACGCCACCGCCCAGGCGCCCCGCCCGGCGGGCACGACCAGCGGTACGCCGGCGGGCGTGGTGGCCGGGGTCGCGGCCGGGCTGCCCGACTTCAGCGCGGTGGCCGCACGCACGGTGCCGGCCGTCGCCAACATCTCGTCGCAGCAGGTCGTCCGGCGCCCCAATTCGCCGTTCTCGAACGATCCGTTCTTCCGCTACTTCTTCGGTGACAGCGACGACATGTTCGGCAGCCGCCGCGGCATCGAGAGCAGCCTCGGCTCGGGCGTGGTCGTCAGTGCCGATGGCTACATCCTGACGAACAACCATGTCGTCGCGGGCGAGTCGGGCCGCATCTCGATCGAGCAGCTCCCGGCGATCACCGTGTCGCTCGGCGACCGCCGCGAGGTGAAGGCGCAGATCGTCGGCGTCGATCCGGCCACCGACCTGGCGCTGCTGAAGGTCGAGGCGCGCAACCTCCCGACGATCGGCTGGGGCGACTCGTCGACGCTGAAGGTTGCCGAGTGGGTGCTGGCGATCGGCAACCCGTTCCAGTTGAACCAGACGGTGACGCTCGGCATCATCTCGGCGCTCGGCCGGCGCAACGTCGGCATCTCGGCCTACGAAGACTTCATCCAGACGGACGCGGCGATCAACCCGGGCAACTCCGGCGGCGCCCTCGTCAACGCGCGCGGCGAGCTGGTCGGCATCAACACGGCCATCTTCAGCCAGAGCGGCGGCTACCAGGGGATCGGCTTCGCCGTGCCCAGCAACCTCGCACGCCGGGTGGTCAACGACCTCCGGCAGTTCGGCGAGGTGCGGCGCGGGTCGATCGGCTACGTCGAGGTGGCGCCGCTCACGACGCAGGTGGCGGCTGAACTGGGCGTGCCGTCCAACGCGCGCGGGGTGCTCGTGCAGCGGATGCGCCGGGACTCGGCCGCCTACGATGCCGGCCTGCGCCCGGGGGACATCGTCGTCGCGTTCGGCACCACCGACGTCACCGACAGCGCGCAGCTCTCGCGGCTGATCCAGGATGCGCGCATCGGCAGCACCGTGACGCTGGCCGTGCTGCGCGACGGCCGCCGGCTCGACCTGAAGGTGCCGATCCGCAGCGGGACCGGGAACTGACTTCGAACCTGAGCGCCATCGCCGTCGCCCTGGCCGGCGCGCTGCTCGCGGCGTTCCTGCTCGCGGACCTCGCCGCCCGCCTCGTGCAGGCGGCGCTCCGGGCCATCGTCCAGGACGCGGCGATCGAGCAGCGGTTCGTCGACCGTCCGCGCCGCGTCGTGCGGCTGGTCGTCTTCCTCCTCACCGCCGCCGCCCTGCTCGGCCCCGCGCTCGGGCTCGTCGGCGTCCGCCTGCGCACCGTCCGGAATCCGGATGTGGCCATCGAGTGGCTGCTCGACGCCGGCCTGCGCATCTGTCTCATCGCGGTCGCCGCCTACTTCGTCGTCCGGATGGGGACGGCGGCAGCCCGCCGCTTCGAGCACGAGATGAGCCGGGGCACCGGCCTCGACGTCCTCGAGCGGACCAAGCGCGCGCAGACCCTCAGTCGCCTGATCCAGAAGACGCTGTCGGCCGTGGTGGTCAGCATCGCGGCCCTGATGATCCTGCGCGAGCTTCGCATCGACATCACGCCGGTGCTGACCGGCGCCGGGATCCTCGGCCTGGCGGTCGGCTTCGGCGCGCAGACGCTGGTGCGCGACATCCTGTCAGGGTTCTTCCTGATCCTCGAGGACCAGGTACGGGTGGGTGACGTGGCGGCGATCAACGGCCAGGGCGGGCTGGTGGAGGCGATCAACCTGCGGACGGTGGTGCTGCGCGACGAACAGGGGGCGGTGCACGTCTTTCCCAGCGGCGAGATCAAGACGCTCGCGAACCTGTCGAAGGACTTCTCGTTCTACGTCATCAACGTGGCGATCGCCTTCGATGCCGACCCCGACATCGCGACCCGGGCGATGGAAGAGGCCGCCGCCTCGCTGCAGCAGGAGCCGCTCTACCAGCCGCACATCCTCGCGCCACTGGAGGTCTACGGGGTGGACGCCTACGACCAGGGGCGCCTGGTGCTGAAGGCGCGCATCAAGACGGTCCCGCTGAAGCAGTGGCTGGTCGGGCGGGAGCTGCGCAAACGGGTCGCCCGGCGGTTCACCGAACTCGGTATCCACTGGCCCGCGGGCGAGACGACCATCACGCTGCGGACACCGCCGCCGGACGAACGCCTCTAGACACAGCTCCTGCCGTACCCCGGACGGCCCGTACGTGCGAAGAGGCGGACCTGGCCTCGTGGGCCTGACCCGCCTCTCGCCTGTGTCGCTCAGCCGCTACACGCCGTGGCCGTAACCCGACTCGTGCATCGCCGGCACCGGGGTCGCCGGCGCGTCGAACGGTTCGTTGGCCTCGGCGGGCACCGCCGCCGCGCGGCGCACCGCGCCGACCACCGCGATGATGTCGTCATCGCCGATCGTCTTCCGATCGTCGGCCACCGCCATCAGGCCCCGGTAGACGCGCACCAGCTCGTCACCCTCGATCTCGAAGCCGAGCGCGGCGCAGCGCTTCTGCACCGCGTGTCGGCCCGAGTGCTTGCCGAGCACCAGCGGATTCCACGGAGCGCCCACGTCGGCGGCGCTCATGATCTCGTAGGTGCGGCGGTCCTTGAGGACGCCGTCCTGGTGGATGCCGGCTTCGTGCGCGAACGCGTTGCGCCCGACGATCGCCTTGTTCACCTGCACGCCCTGGCCGGTCAGCTTGGCGAGCATCTCACTGGACCCGTAGAGCTGCTGGGTGACGACGTTGGTGCGGAACGGCATCCGGTCCTGGCGGACGTGGAACGCCATCACGATCTCCTCGAGCGCGGCGTTGCCCGCCCGCTCGCCGATCCCGTTGACCGTGCACTCGACCTGCCGCGCCCCGCCCTTGACCGCCGCCAGCGAGTTGGCGACGCCGAGACCGAGGTCATCGTGACAGTGGGTGCTGAAGACCACCTTGTCGCTGTTCGGCACGCGCGACCGGATCTCGGTGAAGAACTCGTAGATGTCGTCCGGCGTGCTGTAGCCCACCGTGTCCGGCAGGTTGATCGTGGTGGCGCCCACCTTGATGACCGCCTCGACCACCCGGCACAGGAAGTCGAGGTCGCTGCGGGTGGCGTCTTCGGCCGAGAACTGGACGTCGAACGTGTGGCGCCGCGCGTAGCGGACGGCGTCAACGGCGGCGTCGAGACACTGCTCGCGCGTGATGCGGAGCTTGGCCTTCAGGTGCAGATCGGACGTCGCGATGAAGGTGTGGATGCGCCCCTGCGCTGCCGGCTGGATGGCCCAGGCGGCCCTCTCGAGGTCGGCCGGGTGGCACCGGGCGAGGCAGGCGATGATCGGACGCCGCACCTCGGTGGCGATCCGGCGCACCGCGTCAGCCTCGGCGGCCGAGGCGATCGGATAGCCGGCCTCGATCACGTCCACCCCGAGCGTGTCGAGCTGGCGCGCGAGCTGGATCTTCTCGGACGGCCGAAGCGAGAACCCGGGGGCCTGTTCCCCGTCGCGCAGCGTCGTGTCGAAGATGCGTACCTGCTCTTGTGCCATCGTGACTCCTCTGCCTCCAGCGAGGCGTGGGGGGGGACTACCCTCCAGTGCCAGTAGACGCGACTGGGTCCGATAATGTCAAAATGATAATTATTCTGTTTGGATTACCGGAGCTTATGGGCCGCGCCTGCCTCCCATCCTCCGGATCCAAGCCCCGTTCCGGGGCAAACAGGGCCTGAAACCGGCCCAGGGGCACAGCCGTGGAACTCTCGGAGCTTCGGGTCTTCCTCAAGGTGGCCGCCGAGCGGAGCTTCTCCCGCGCGGCCATGAAACTCCACCGCACCCAGCCGGCGGTCAGCCAGGCCGTGCGCCGGCTCGAGGAGAGCGTCGGTGAGCGCCTGTTCGACCGGGCTACCAAGGATGCGACGCTCACCGATGCGGGCCGGGTGCTGCGCGACTACGCCGAGCGCCTGCTGCGGTTGTCGGAAGAGGCGGAAATCGCCGTCAGGGACCTGCGCGACCTCAGGCGTGGGCGCGTGCTCATCGGCGCCAACGAGGCGTCGGTGCACGTGGCGCTGCCCCTGATTGCCCGCTTTCGCGAACGCCACCCGCTCGTCCACGTCGACGTGCGTCGCGTGCCGGCCCGCCAGCTCGGCGCGGAGGTGGCGCAGGGGACGCTCGACTTCGGGGTGCTCACCTTCCAGCCCGCCGAGCCGCGCCTGGGCACCATCCTGCTCGGGCAGGACGAGCTGGTGATGCTGGTGCCGCCGTCCCATCCGCTGGCCAGCCAGCGGGAGGTGACGCTCGCCGAGTGCGCGAAGCAGACGCTCATCGCCCACAACGACCCGTCACACGTGCGCGACCGGGTGCTCCGGACGTTCGAGCAGCATCACATCCCGACCAATATCGTCGTGTCGCTGCCGAGCCTCGAAGGCATCAAGCGCGCGGTCGGGATGCAGCTCGGCGTGGCCCTGCTGCCCCGCCGGTGCGCGGAGGCCGAGATCGCGCGCGGCGAACTGGTCGCGCTCGCCATGCCCGAGATTCGGCTGCGCCGGCAGATTCGCCTCGTCTACCGCAAGGGCGGCGAGCGCTCGCACGCCTCGGCCGCGTTCCTCGCGACAGTCGACGAGAAGAAGCCGGACGAGAAAGAGAAAGAGAAAGAGAAAGAGAAGACGCCGAAGGCAGCCGCCTCCTAGCGGAAGCCGGCCACGTACGGCAGCCGCGCCGCCGCGGCGTTCACGTCTTCGTAGCGCTCCTTCAGCAGGCCGGTGGTGTCCCAGGCTCCCGTCATGAGCGCGTCGCGCGCCGGACCCGGCATGGTCACCGGCACGGTCAGACCGGCCAGCGAGCAGGTGCCCGCCTTCAGGTCGACGGTCGCGGCCGCGCCCGGATGCGCCGCCAGCGCGGCCATGAGCCGCTCGAGATCGGCATGCGTGGCGGTCACGCAGGCCAGGCCGAGCATCATCGAGTTCCCGAAGAAGATCTCCGAGTACGACTCGCCGACGATCGCGCGGATGCCCCAGCGCCGAAGCCCCTGCGGCGCGTGTTCGCGCGAGGAGCCGCAGCCGAAGTTCCGGTTCACGAGCAGCACCGATGCGCCCTGGTTCACCGGCTCGTCGAAGGGGTGCACGTGCCCCGCGCGCGTGGCGGCGGCGCGGTCGTCGACGAAGACGTGCGCCTCCATCCCCTCGAAGGTGATGGCGCGGAGAAAGCGGGCCGGCAGGATCCGGTCGGTGTCGATGTCATCTCCCGGCAGGGCGAGCGCCCGTCCGGTGATCTCCGTAATCCGCAGCGCGTCCATCAGACCCCCTGCCCCGCGCCCGAGAGCGCCGGCGCATCCACCATTCCACGCACGTCGGTGACCGCGCCCGCGATCGCCGCCGCCGCCACCATCGCCGGACTCATCAGCAGCGTGCGCCCGGTCGGGCTCCCCTGCCGTCCCTTGAAGTTCCGGTTGGACGAGGAGGCGCAGACCTGGTTGCCCTGCAGCTTGTCGGGATTCATCCCGAGGCACATCGAGCAGCCGGCGCCGCGCCACTCGAAGCCGGCCGCGCGGAAGATCTCGTCGAGCCCCTCACGTTCGGCCGCGCGACGCACCGACACCGAGCCGGGCACCACGAGCGCCGTGACATGGGGCGCCACGTGCCGGCCGCGCACGATGCGGGCGGCCTCGCGCAGGTCGGACAGGCGGCCGTTGGTGCACGAGCCGATGAACGCCACGTCGACCTTGAGCCCCGCAATCGGCTGCCCGGCCGCCAGCCCCATGTAACCGAGCGCGTCGGTGGTGGCCGCATCAGTGGCCGCCGGCACCTGTTCGGCCACCCCGACCGATTGTCCGGGGTTCACGCCCCAGGTCACCACCGGCTGCAGCTCGTCCGCGCGAATCTCGACGTCGTCGTCGTAGACGGCGTCGGCATCGGACGCGATCGACCGCCACCAGGTCACCGCGCGATCGAACGCCTCGCCCTGCGGCGCGAACGGACGCCCCTTGAAGTAGGCGAAGGTCGTGTCGTCGGGGTTCACGTACCCGACCCGCGCCCCGCCCTCGATGGACATGTTGCAGATGGTCATCCGCTCGTCCATCGACATCCGCTCGATGGTGTCGCCCGCGAACTCGTAGGCGTAGCCCACGCCGCCCGAGACGCCGAGCCTGCGGATGATCGCGAGCACCACATCCTTCGCGTAGACCCCGGCCTGCAGCTGCCCCGTCACGCGAATGCGCCGCACCTTCAGCGGCTCCAGCGCGATGCACTGCGAGGCGAGCACGTCGCGCACCTGCGAGGTGCCGATACCGAAGGCGACGGAGCCGAACGCGCCGTGCGTCGACGTGTGGCTGTCGCCGCACGCGATGGTCATCCCGGGCTGCGTCAGCCCGAGTTCGGGCCCGATGACGTGGACGATCCCCTGGCGCTCGTCGTCGAGCCCGTAGAACGGAATGCCGAAGTCGCGGCAGTTCCGCTCCAAGGCCGACAGCATGTCTTCCGCCATCACATCGAGGAACGGGCGGGTGCGCTCGCGCGTCGGGATGATGTGGTCGGTCGTGCCGAACGTCCGGTCGGGCCGCGCCACGGGCCAGCCGCGGAGGCGCAGTTCGTCGAACGCCTGCGGCGTGGTCACCTCGTGGATGAGGTGCAGGCCGATGAAGAGCTGCGTCTGGCCGCTCGGGAGCGTGCGGACGGTGTGCAGCTCCCACACTTTCTGGAGGAGTGTTTTACCCATCTGTTCTGCCGGTGGAATGAGCCTGCGATCGTAACACGCGGGTTCGAGGGCGCTTCGGTGGCGCGGTCGCGCAGGTGCGGATGGCGAGCCTCATGCAACGGGGGGCCTCGTGCGTCGCGAACTGAACCATTCGGCCGCCCTCCTGCTCACGCTCGTCCTGTCGATCGCAACCGGCGCCTGCGGGGGGACCAGCGTGAGCGAGCTGGCCGGACCGTCGACCCCGCGGTGCCAGACCACCTTCGGCGCCCCGGTCCCGACGCTGCCCGCCGGCGGGGGACGGCAGGACGTCCCCGTCGTGTCGGCGCGCGAGTGCAGCTGGACGGTGTCCAGCGAGAGCAGCTGGTTGCGCGTGTCGCCGACCTCCGGCCAGGGCGAAGGCACCTTGACGCTGGACGCAGTGCGTAACCCCGACGGGACGACGCGCACCGGCAGCCTTTCGCTCAACGGCCAGCGCGTCACCCTCACGCAGGCCGCCTCCCCGTGCACGTATCAGCTCTCGAGCACGGGCGTCGACCTGCCGCCGAACGGCGGCGGGGTCACCGTGCAGCTCACCGCGCCCGGAGGGTGTACCTGGTCCGCGGCGGCGAGGGAGGGGTGGGTCGACGTCGGTCCCGCCAGCGGCAGCGGCAGTGGCACCGTGTCGCTCAGGGCGGGCGTGAACCCCGGCGCGGCACGACAGACCCAGGTGATGGTGGCCGGACAGGCGGTCACGGTGTCGCAGACGTCGGTGCCAGTGGCGACGCCGG
>CANIAI010000113.1 GCA_947465275.1 Acidobacteriota bacterium
CGATGCCCATGGCCGCCGCGACACCGATGGCCGGGGCGCCCCGGATGACCATGGTCTTGATGGCCTTCGCCACCTCGGTTGCGGTCCGGCAGTGCACGTAGACCTCGGAAGCCGGCAGCTTCCGCTGGTCGATCATCGTGACTACCCCGTCCTGCCACTCGATAGTTGGGAGCATGCGTGTCCTAGTATGCCGTAGCGATGGAATCAGCGGCGGGCGGCGTCAGAGCAGCGCCCGGTCGAACGGGAGCGGGAGCAGGGCGGCCATCCGGTACGAGCCGGCCGTGCGTCGGAGATTCGCGAGCACCACTTCGATGTCGCCGCCGTACTCCCAGAGAATCTGCCGGCAGGCGCCACAGGGGGGCGTCGGCTCCTGGGTGTCCGCGACCACGGCGATGCGCCGGAAGCGCCGGTGTCCCTCGGAGAGCGCCTTGAACATCGCCACCCGCTCGGCGCAGACGGTCAGGCCGTAGCTGGCATTCTCGATGTTGCAGCCGGTGATGACCGTGCCGTCCTCGGTTTCGAGCGCCGCGCCGACCTTGAAGCCCGAGAAGTGGGCGTGGGCATGCTTGCGCGCGCCTCGCGCGGCCGAGACGAGGGCCGCCGTGCCGGTTCCGCGGCGCGTGCCGCCTGCCGCCTGTCGTGGTGCCATGGTGCTCCTTCCTGCGATGTGGTCAGAGTGCGCTGATGATCCCCTCGAGCAGGGCGATGAACGAGCCGCGCACGCGGCGCGCCGTCTCCATCACCTCGTCGTGGACCAGCGGCTGTGGCAGCACGCCGGCCGCCATGTTGGTGATGCACGAGATGCCGAGCACCTCGACGTCCATGTGCCGCGCCGCGATCGCTTCCGGCACGGTCGACATGCCGACCGCGTCGGCGCCGATCGCCCGGAGGTACCGGATCTCGGCGGGGGTCTCGTAACTGGGGCCGTGCAGCGCCGCGTAGACGCCGTGGTCGAGCGTGATGCCGCGCGCCGCCGCCACCTGATTGGCGATGCCGCGCAGCCGGCGCGAATAGACCTCGCTCATGTCCGGAAAGCGGGCGCCGAAGCGTTCGTCGTTGGGGCCGACCAGCGGATTGCTCCCCAGCAGGTTGATGTGATCATCGATCAGCATCAAGGCCCCCTGCGCGAAGCTGGTGTTGATGCCGCCGGCGGCGTTGGTCAGGATGAGCTCGCGCACGCCCAGCCGTGCCATCACGCGGGTGGCGAACACCACGGTCGAGAGGTCGTGCCCCTCGTAGAAATGCGCCCGCCCGGCCAGGGCCGCGACGCGGCGGCCGTGGACAGTGCCCACCACGAGACGCCCGGCGTGCCCCACGACGGTCGAGGCCGGCCAGTGCGGCAGGTCGCCGTACGGCGTCGAGACCGCATCGAGCAGCGTGTCGGCGAAATCACCAAGGCCCGAACCGAGGACGATCGCGGTGCGCGGCAACTCGCCGCACCGCCCGCGGACAGCCGAGGCCGCTGCCTCGACCTGCTCGAACATCGTCAGTGGCCCCATCACAGCAACATCGACGCGACGCAGGCGTTCACCAGCGTCGCCAGGAAACCCGCGAGCAGGGCGCGCGCGCCCAGGCGGGCGATGTCGTGGCGACGGTTGGGCGCCATGCCGCCGATGCCGCCGAGCTGGATGCCGATCGACGCGATGTTGGCGAACCCGGTCAGCGCGTAGGTGGCGAGCACGTAGGAACGCGGGCTGAGCACCGACTTGTACTGCCCGGTCAGCTTCACGAATGCCACGAACTCGTTGGCGACCAGCTTGGTCCCGAGCAGGTCACCCATGGGACCGATGTCGGCACGCGGCACGCCCATCAGGAACGCCACCGGCGAGAAGATCACCGCGAAGATGCTCGAGAGCGTCAGCCCGGGGTGCATCACGCCGAGCAGGAAATCGATCAGCGCGATGAACGCGAGGAACGCGATGAGCATCGCCGCGACGTTGATGGCGAGTTGCATACCGTCGGACGCGCCGCTGGCCGCCGCATCGATCACGTTGACGTGCAGCTTCTCGACGACGACCGGAGCGGAGCCGCTGGTAACCGGCACTTCGGTCTCGGGCACGATCAGCTTCGACAGGTAGAGGCCGCACGGCGCGGCCATCACGCTGGTGGTGAGGATGGCGACAGGGTCGGCGCCCAGCGCGATGTAGACGGCCATCACGCCGCCCGCAATCGTCGCCATGCCGCCGACCATCATCGCCAGCAGTTCCGAGCGCGTCATCGTGGGGACGAACGGCTTGACGATGATCGGTGCCTCGGTCTGCCCCATGAAGACGTTCGCCGCGGCAGAGAGCGTCTCGGCGCCACTCGTCCGCATGAGCGACATCATCGCCCTCGCCATGATGCGCACGACGAACTGCAGCACGCCGAAGTAATAGAGGACGGTGAAGAACGACGAGATGAAGATGATGGTCGGCAGCGCGGCGAACGCGAAGACCAGCCCGCTGTCGGCACCGAACACCTGCCCCATCTTCGCGGGATTCGCCAGTACCCCGAAGACGAACCCTGCCCCGGCGTCGGTGAACTGCAGGAACCGGCTGACGCCCCGGGCGATGGCGCTGAAGAACTCGTAGCCGGTGCGCCGGCCGCCGACCTGGAACTTGAGGATGAAGAGCGCGAATCCCACCTGGAGCACCATCCCCCAGATGACGGTGCGCCAGTTGACCTTGCTGAGGTCGGTCGAGCAGGCGGCCACGACGGCGATGAAGCAGATCGCGCCGCCGGCCGCCTGTCCGCGATAGCCGATGAGGTCGCTGGCCAGCCAGGCCAGCAGCGGCGCACCCAGCGCGATCGCAATCGCGATGAGTCGAAGCCGGGTGGCCGAGGCCCCCGGAGCCGGGGGGCTCAATGTGTCCATGCGTGTCTCACTCTCATCGAACCTCCGCCAGAACGTGGGGCACGGCCGCGGGCGCCTCGTCGGTGATCGCCACGGCGGCCGCGCAGCGCGCGCGCGCCTCGTCCACCCCCCGAGTGCCGCGGTGGTGCAGGGTCATCAGGGGATCGCCGGCGCGGACAGCCTGCCCGGGTACGACGTCCAGCACCACGCCGACCGCGTGATCCACCGGGTCGCTCACCCGCTCGCGTCCGGCACCGAGCGCCGAGCTGGCGCGGCCGATGGCCTCGGCGGCGATGCGGCTCACGTATCCGGACCGCTCGGCCCGGAGCGTGGTCCGGTCGGGCGCCGCCGCGAGTCGCGTCGGGTCGTCGACGATGTGCGGGTCGCCACCGTGTGCGGCGACCATGCGGGCGAAGGTCTCGAGCGCGAGCCCCGACCCGAGCGCCTCGCGCACCCGTGCCGCGGCGATGCGCTCATCGGTGTCGACGCCGGCGAGCACCACCATCCGTGCGGCCAGGTGCAGCGTCACCTCGGTCAACTCGACCGGTCCGTGTCCCTGCAGCGTGTCGATGCACTCGCGAATCTCGAGCGCATTGCCCACGGCGGCGCCGAGCGGTGCGTCCATCGCGGTGACGATCGCCTCGGTGCGCACACCGGCGTGGCTGCCGATCTCGACCATGGCCGCCGCCAGTTGCCGCGCTGCCTCCGGAGTCTTCATGAAGGCGCCGTCGCCACACTTCACGTCGAGGACAAGCGCGTTGCTCCCCTCCGCCAGCTTCTTGCTCATGATCGACGCGGCGATGAGCGGCACGCTCTCGATGGTCGCGGTGACGTCACGCAGCGCGTAGAGCTTCTTGTCGGCGGGAGCCAGGGTGGACGTCTGGCCGATAATGCTGCAGCCCACCGTGCGCAGCACCTGCTTGAACTCCTCGATGCTGAGGCCGACGCGATAGCCCGGGATCGACTCGAGCTTGTCGAGGGTGCCCCCTGTGTGGCCGAGCCCGCGGCCCGACATCTTCGGGACGACCACCCCGCAGGCGGCCGCGACCGGCGCGAGCACAATTGAGACCTTGTCGCCCACGCCGCCGGTGCTGTGCTTGCCCACCTTCACGCCGGCGATGTCGGAGAGGTCGACGCGGTCGCCCGAGCGCACCATCGCGTCGGTGAGCCAGGCGGTCTCCTCGGCCGACATCCCGCGGAGGACGATCGCCATCAGCAGGGCCGACGCCTGGTAGTCGGGCACGCTGCCGTCGGTGATGCCGTGGACGAAGGCCTCGATGTCGGGACGGGCCAGCGCGCCGCCATCGCGCTTGCGCGCGATCACGTCTACGATTCGCATGGGGAATCGCCAGTATATAAGTAGAATCGCCGTCCGGCATGCCGCCACCGCGTGATTCCGCCTTCCGTGCCCGCGTGCTCGCGGTGGTCCGACGCATCCCGCCCGGGCGAGTCGCGACGTACGGCGACGTGGCCGCGATGGCCGGCTTTCCCGGGGCCGCGCGCGCGGTCGGCACGGTGATGCGTGCTGTCGGCGGACGCGGGGTGCCGGCGCACCGGGTGATCGCGGCCGGAGGCGCGCTGGGCGGCTACGGCGGCCAGGAATCGATGAAGCGGGAACTGCTGCGGGCCGAGGGGCTCGAGGTCGGCGCGCGTCGGGTGCGCCGTTTCGAGCAGGTGCGCTGGGTCGGAGGGAGGGCGGTCGGGAGAACGGCTGCGCGGGGGTAGCCGGACCGGGCATGCGCCCGGCTCCGGCCGTGGTCGTCGTGTCGAACGGCTACGAGCGAGCTAGCGACCGCGGCTCATCTTCCGGCCCGCCTCGCCAGCCTTGCTGCGCACCTTGCCGGCGGCCTGGTTCAGCTCACCCTTGGCGCGCATGCTGGTGTCACCGGTCACCCGGCCCACTGCTTCCTGCGCCGCGCCCTTGACGCGCTGTCCGGCGCCCTTCACTTCCTGCTCGGCCGACTTCCTGCGGATTGTAGCCATGTCACGTACCTCCAGCCCGCTTCAGGCTACAAGAAGCGTTCCGCTGAAGGTACGTGGGGCGGCCGGTGCGGCGATCAGCCGACCGTCATCAGGTCGAACTGCTCGTGATGGAGCTGCGCGTCGGGCCGCAGCGCCACGTCGCGCCCGACCGACTGCTTCAACTCCTTGAACACGGCGCGTTCCTCGTCGCGCAGCGCACGGGCGATGTCGGGGTTCACCCGCAGCACCAGGCTCTGCCCGTTGAGGTCGGGGGCGATCTTCTGCACCTCGGTGAGGATCTCGTAACAAATGGTGGAACTCGACTTCACCACCGCGCTCCCAGCGCAGTAGGGACACGGCTCGGTGAGCACGCGCTCGAGGCTCTGCTTCACGCGCTTGCGGGTGATGATCACCAGGCCGAAGTCCGAGACCTGCAGCGCCTTCGACGGCGCGCGATCCTTCCGGAGCTCCTGCTCCACCGTCTGGAACACCTTCTGGCGGTTCTTCTTCTCCTCCATGTCGATGAAGTCGAGGACGATGATGCCGCCGAGATCCCGCAGGCGCACCTGCCGGACGATCTCCTTCGCCGCTTCGAGGTTCGTCTTGATGATCGTGTCCTCGAGCCGGCCCGCCGTCTTCTTGCCGACGTAGCGACCGGTATTGACGTCGATCGCCACGAGCGCCTCTGTCTGGTTGATCACGATGGACCCGCCGGACTTGAGCCACACCTTGCTGCGCAGCGCCTTGTCGATCTCGGCCTGCACCCCGTACTCCTCGAAGATCGGGTAGTCCTTCTCGTAGAGCTTCACGCGCGGCGCGAGGGTCGGCATGATGCGCTCGATCAGCTCGAGCACCCGGCGGTACTCGGTGGCGCTGTCGATGCGGATGCAGTTGTAGTCCTCGGTGAGGAGGTCGCGCAGCAGCTTCGCGACGAGGCTCTGCTCGCGGTAGACCACGGCCGGTGCTCGCGAACTCTCGGCCTTCTGCCGAATCTCGGTCCAGACCCGGTGGAAGTAGCTGAGGTCGGAGACGATGTCTTCCTTCGGACGGCCGGCGGCCGCCGTGCGGATGATGACACCGCCGGTGAAGCCGTGCTGTTCGCGGAACTCGCGGACGATGCCGCGCAACCGGCTCCGCTCCTCGCGCGAGTCGATCTTCCGCGACACGCCGACGTGGTCGACCGTCGGCATGAAGACCAGGAAGCGGCCCGGCATCGTGGCGTGGGAGGTCAGCCGGGCGCCCTTGGTGCCAAGCGGCTCCTTGGCGACCTGGACGATGATCTCCTGCCCTTCCTTCAGCAGCTCTTCGATCTTCGGCTCAGGAGCCTTCTCGCCGACCTTGACGGCGCCACGGCCGCCGGTGTCGCGCCGGCCACCACCCTTTCCGGGCTGACCCTGAACGCTCGGCTGGCCGGCCGCGCCGGCAGCCTGTCCGGCCTTCTGTGCCGCGTGGGCGGCATCGTCCTCGTCGTTCTCGAGGCGGTCGAACTCCTCGAAGGTGGCGACGACGTCCGAGACGTACAGAAAGCCGTCGCGCTCAAGACCGAGATCGACGAACGCCGATTGCATGCCGGGCAGCACCTTGGATACCCGGCCCTTGTACAGGTTGCCGACCACACCGCGCGACCGCTCGCGCTCGATGAAGATCTCGGCGACCTGTTCCTCCTCGAGAATGGCGACCCGCGTTTCGTGGGCGCTCGAGGAGATGATCATCTCCTTGCTCATGCCCGAAGCTCCCGGACGGCTGTGACGCCGGCGCCAGCCGGAGCTCCGCCTGCCGGACCAGGAGGTACGTCAGGAGGACCCAGAGCAGCGCACTCATGCGACAGCAGCCTCGATTAGGGGACGGCAGCGTCTCGCCACCACCGTCCGTGGGTTGACCGGGAACGCACGGTTCCCGGCTGACAGCGCGCCGGCGGCCAGTACCGCCGGACACGGGCCGCATGGCCCGCTAATTCGTGAATCGCCGCATCCGGACGTTGAGGATCAGGCCGAACGCCCCGAGGGTTGCAATCATCGAGGAGCCGCCGTAACTCATGAGCGGAAGCGTGAGCCCCTTGACCGGCGCGAGGCCGGCCGACATCGTGACGTTGTAGAACACCTGGAACGAGAAGCTGGCCAGCACCCCGAGCACCAGGTACGCGCCGAGCCGATCCTTGGCGAGACGGGCCGAGTCGAGCGCGCGCAAGATGACGAACAGATACAGCCCGAGCGTGACGACCACGCCCGCGAAACCCTGCTCCTCGGCAAGCACCGAGAAGATGAAGTCGTTGTGTGCCACCGGAAGGAAGCGCAACTGGCCCTGCGTTCCCTTCGTGAAACCCTTCCCCCACAGCCCGCCTGAGCCAACCGTGATGCGGGCCTGAATCTGCTGATACCCGGCGCCCCTGGCGTCCTGCTCCGGGTCGAGGAATGTCGAGATGCGCTCCTTCTGGTAGTCCTTGAGCGCGAACTTCCACGCGATTGGCGCCGCGAGTACCCCGACGAGCGCCAGAATTCCGAAGATTCGCATCGGCATGCCCGCCACGTACGCGACGGCGAACAGCACCGGGATGAGCGTCACGGCCGTCCCGAGGTCGGGCTGCCGCGCGATGATCAGGAACGGGATGGCGGTGATCGCCCCCGCGACGA
>CANIAI010000114.1 GCA_947465275.1 Acidobacteriota bacterium
AAGAACAACGGCGGCAGCGGCGTGCAGTACGGACCCACCCTGCTGAAGGCGTTCAACGGCCTGAAGGACGTCGACACGATCATCAACGGCCACAACGCCACCACGACCACCCCGGCCGACCTGAAGACCCAGTCGGAGTTCGTCAGCGACTTCGTGACGTTCGTCCAGAACGCGAAGAAGTCGGGCAAGACGGTCGAGGACGTCGTGAAGACCTGGAAGACGCCGGCGAAGTACACCGGCTACGCGATGCCGCAGGAAGGCCGCGTGCGGTCGGACGCCCAGGTGATCTGGGACGAGACGAAGTAGGACGGTCGACGTGAGCCTCACACCGACCCCGACCCTCACCAGGACCCTGCTCGGCGCCGCCGCGGTGGCGCTGCTCGTCGCGGCCTGCGGTGCGCCCGAACCAGCGAAGGAGACGGCGCCGGCAGCCACGGCGGCCCCGGCCCAGCAGAGCCCTGTCGATCGCGGCCGCTACCTCGCCGAGTTCGGCGGGTGCGACGACTGCCACACGCCGATGGTTATGGGACCGCGCGGACCGGCACCCGACATGAGCAAGCGCCTGTCGGGACACCCCGCGGCGGTCACGATGCCGACGGTGAAGCTGCCGGCGGCCCCATGGGGCTGGTACGGCGCGGCGACCAACACGGCCTTCGCCGGCCCCTGGGGCGTGTCGTATGCCGCAAACCTGACGCCGGACGCGGATACCGGCCTCGGCCGGTGGAGCGACGCCGACTTCATGAAGTCGATGCGCACCGGCACGCACCTGGCGGCGCCGCAGCGCCCGATCCTGCCGCCGATGCCCTGGGCAGACGTGGCGAAGCTGAACGACGACGACCTGAAGGCCGTCTTCGCGTTCCTCAAGACGCTGCCGCCTGTCGTGAACGCCGTCCCCGACGCGACGGTCGCCCCACAGTAAGACGCGGTCAGTCCGGCCCGCCGGCGTCATCCCCCTGTGCGGGTGGTGGCGGTGGCGGGCCGTTCTGTTTCCGGGTCGCCCCTGCCCCTGCCCCCGCCGCGCTGCTGGTGCGGCCGGTCTGCCACAACCAGCCGGCGACGCCGAGCATCGTCAGCCCGACGATGCCCCGCTTCCAAGGCAACCTCGTCGGCGACCGCGCCGCCAGTGCCGTGGGCGTCGGGACCTGCGGCGACGGGTCCAACAGTCCCTTGAAGACCTCGGCGTCGGGCGACGTGGTCTCGCGCGGACGCATCCGCCGCTCGGGCGCCGGCACCCAACGGGTGAGGTAGGCGAACGCTTCCGACGCGCAGACGGGACAGTGCGCCTCGTCGTGGAGCTCGTCACAGTCGAGGCAGAGGCGTGCGATGCGGAGCTGCATGCCGGAGGCTGGATTCATCGCCCGTGCCGCGCACCTGAGCTCGACCACCTCGTCGTCATGGCGCACCGAAGAAAGCGGCATCGCGCTTGCTCATAGGAGAGCAACCGCGCCCGGCGCCCTTCTGGCAGCTGGCACCCATCCCGCCCCAACGGACGGGAGGCAGCACCATCGCCTCCCGGCTCGCCACTCTCATCACAACCTGATTTGGCAGACGCCGCGACACGTGCGTACACTCCTGGCCGTCGACGGCGTGCGCACCTGGCGGGCACGAGTCGGCAACCGACGACATCATCATGAGTGAACGGACGGTCATCGCGGTGCACGGGGCCCTGCGCGACGACATCGGCACGCTGCGCACCGTGCGGCCGCTGCCGACGCCGAGCCTGCCCGGGCTCGATCCCTTCCTGCTGCTGAATCACCACGGTCCGCAGGTCTACCCACCCCGCAACCAGGGACTCCCCTTCGGACCACATCCCCACCGCGGCTTCGAGACCGTCACCTGCATCCTGGACGGCTCGCTCGCGCACCTCGATTCGGGCGGACACCGCAGCATCATCGATGCGGGCGGCGTGCAGTGGATGACGGCGGGGCGAGGCCTCGTGCACGCGGAGGTGTCACCGACGCGGTTCCGCGAGACCGGCGGTCCACTCGAGATCCTGCAGCTCTGGGTAAACCTGCCTGCGGCGCGCAAGATGGTGGAACCGCGCTACATCGGCCTGCAGCAGGCGGACCTGCCGACGCGGCACCTGACCACGACGCCGGGCCACGGCGTACGCGTCACGGCGATGGCCGGCGTCTGGGACGGACTCGCCGGACCGGTCGTCGCGCCGTCGGGCGTCGCCATGGCGCTGCTGGCGCTCGACCCTGGCGCCACCGCCACGATGGCGGTGCCGCCCGGACGAGAGCTGCTGTTCTACGTGGTGCGCGGCGAGGTGCGGATGGGCGACGGGACGACCGGGCACCTCGTGCCGACCTTCGCGCTGGCCCAGCTCGATCGCGAGGGGGACATGATCACGGTCACCGCCCCCACGCCGGCGGTCGTGCTGATCGGCCACGGCACGCCGCTCGGCGAACCGGTGGTGGCGCAGGGTCCGTTCGTGATGAACACGCGCGACGAGATTCGGCAGGCGATGGCCGACTACCAGGCGGGCCGCTTCGGCTGGGTGGACGTCCCCGACGTGATCTGATCCGCAGGCCCTGAGCGGGTCGGCGCTAGAGCCCGTCCTCGACCATCCCCGCGTCGAAGCGCTTCTCCTGGATCTTCGCGCGCAGCCACCCGCGGTCCATCTGCGCGGTGAGCACGGCCGGCGACACCGCGCGCGTGCGCTGCACCTCGGCGCGCTTGCGGAGCATGAGCGGGAGTCCGGTGAGCGCCGCCACCTTCGCGCGGACGAACGCGCCGAACCGGCCGACGCGCGCGAAGTACACACCGGCCGCCGCGGTGTAGAGCAGGTGCGCCGGCAGCGTGCGCAGCAACAGCGGGGCGGGTGTGTTCTTCACGTAGACCCACTCGAGGTTGCGCTGCCCCTGGAACACCGCGAAGTCGCTGGCCTTCCCCGACGTGCCGCTGCCATGGTGATGCACCACCGCGTCAGCCACGTAGCGGCAGCGGTAGCCGAGCAGGCGGGCGCGGTACGAGAGGTCGACGTCCTCGTGTGAGAAGAAGAAGTCTTCGTCGAAGCCGCCAAGCCGCGTGAACAGGGCCCGCGGCAGCAGGCAGGCGGCGCCGCAGACGCCGAACACCTCGCGTGAGGTCGACGCGAGCGCCGCGGACCGCCCGTGGACGTGCTTGAAGGCGCCGCCCGCGCGCAGGTAGCCGTCACCCGCGCTGTCGACGACGTCCGGGTCGTGCATGTAGACGATGCGCGCGGTGCTGAGCGCGAACCGCTCCCGGTCATCGAGCGCGTCGAGCAGGCGCCGCACGCAGTCGGGCTCCGCCTCGGTGTCGTTGTTCAGGCAGAGGATGGTGCGGCCGGTCGCCACCGCCGCGCCGGCGTTGTTGCCGCCGGCGAACCCGCGGTTCTCGGTGAGGGCGACGAGCCGCACCCAGGGGAACGCACGCCGCACGTACTCGACGGTGCCATCGGACGAGGCGTTGTCGACGAGGATCGTCTCGGTGCTGACACCGCGCTGTGCCGCGACCGCCGCGAGGCAGCGCGCCAGGTGCTGGCGCCCGTTCCAGGTGACGATGACGATCGAGACGTCCGGGACGTCTGCCATCCGGCCTATCGCGCCGCGGGCTGCCCGGCCGCGCGCGCACCCGCATCCCGCTGGCCCGCACCGAGTGCGTGCAGCCGCTCGCGCACCTCGGACAGGCGCGGGTGCCGCTGGTCGCGCGCCGAGAGGATCGGCTCGGTCACCGGCCAGGCGATCGCCAGGTCGGGGTCGTCGTAGGCGATGCCGATCTCGTCGGCCGGGTCGTAGAGGGCGGTGCACTTGTACTGCACCTGCGCCTGGTCGCTGGTCACGCAGAAGCCGTGCGCGAACCCGGGCGGAATGTAGAGCTGACGGAAGTTGTCGGCCGAGAGGTGCGTCCCCGTCCAGCGGCCGAAGGTCGCCGAGTCAGGTCGGACGTCGACCGCGACGTCCCAGATCTCGCCCTCGATCACCCGCACCAGCTTCCCCTGAGGGTTCCGCAGCTGCAGGTGCAGGCCGCGCAGCGTGTTCCGCACCGACGACGACTGGTTGTCCTGGACGAAGTGGACGTCGATGCCCGCCTCGGCGAACTTCCCCGCGTGGAACGATTCGAGGAAGAAGCCGCGCGCGTCACGGTGCACCACCGGCTCGACGATGAGCACCCCGGGCAGATCGGTCCGGAGGAAGCGCATCAGCCTTCCTCCAGCACGCGCAGCAGGTACTGGCCGTACTCGCTCGACGCCATCGCGCGCGCGAGCCGCTCGAGGTCCGCGGCCGTGATGTAGTGCATCCGGTAGGCCACCTCCTCGATCGAGGCGACCATCAGTCCCTGCCGCTCTTCCACCGCCTGCACGAAGTTCGACGCCTTCATCAGTGCGTCGTGTGTGCCGGTGTCGAGCCAGGCGATGCCGCGGGTGAGCTGCTCGACGTGCAGCTGGCCGAGCGCCAGGTACGCCCGGTTCACGTCGGTGATCTCGAGCTCGCCGCGCGGCGACGGACGCAGGCCGGCCGCGATGTCGATCACCTGGTTGTCGTAGAAGTAGAGGCCGGTCACGGCGTACGGCGACTTCGGGTGCGGCGGCTTCTCCTCGATGCTGACGGGACGGCCGTCCGCGTCGAACTCGACGACGCCGTAGCGCTCGGGGTCGCGCACGCGGTAGCCGAACACCGTCGCCCCGCTCTCACGCGTGGCCGCGGCCCGCAGGTAATCGGTGAAGTGCGCGCCGAAGAAGATGTTGTCGCCCAGCGCGAGCGCGACACGTCCATCGCCCACGAACTCGCGACCGATCAGGAACGCCTGCGCGAGTCCTTCGGGCTTCGGCTGTGCCGCGTAGCGGATCGAGAGGCCGAGCTCGGATCCGTCGCCGAGGAGCCGGCGGAAGCCGTCCTGCTCGTGCGGCGTGGTGATTACCAGCACGTCGCGGATGCCGGCCAGCATCAGCGTCGACAGCGGGTAGTACACCATCGGCTTGTTGTAGATCGGCAGCAGCTGCTTGCTGATGCCGCGCGTGATCGGGTGCAGGCGCGTGCCCGAACCGCCGGCGAGGATGATGCCCTTGAGCGTCGACATGTGTGCGGAAGGCCTTACCGCGTGGGCGGAGAAACGGGGGAGCCATGGGCGACCGGGCTGCCGGGAAGGCCGAGACGCTCCCGATCGTAGCCGACGCGGTCGGCCTCGAACCATGCCCGGTGCTCGAGATACCAGCGCGCGGTCTCCACGAGTCCCTGCCGGAAATCGCGCGCCGGCTGCCAGCCGAGTGCCGTCCGGATCTTCGTCGCGTCGATCGCGTAGCGGCGATCGTGGCCCGGCCGGTCGGCGACGAACGTCCGCAGGTCGCGGTAGGCGGTCACGCCCGCCTCGCGCAGGCGCGGGTTCTCCCCCGCCGGGAGCAGTTCCTCGAGCACGTCACAGATGCCGTCGACGATGGCGATGTTCGGCTGCTCGTTGCTCGCGCCGACGTTATACGCCTCGCCCGGACGGCCGGTCTTCAGCACCTGCAGGATCGCGGCGCAGTGGTCCTCGACGTGCAGCCAGTCGCGCACGTTCCGGCCGTCGCCATAGATCGGCAGCCGCCGTCCGTCGAGCGCGTTGAGGATCGTCAGCGGGATCAGCTTCTCGGGGTGCTGGAAGGGTCCGTAGTTGTTCGAGCAGTTCGTCACCAGCGCCGGCAGCCCGTAGGTGTGATGCCAGGCCCGCACGAGGTGATCCGCGGCCGCCTTGCTCGCCGCGTACGGCGAGTTCGGGGCGTAGGGGGTCGTCTCCGAGAAGAGCCCGGTCGGCCCGAGGCTGCCATAGACCTCGTCGGTCGAGACGTGCAGGAAGCGAAACGCCGCACGCGTGTCGCCGTCGGCGGCTGCCAGGAACTGCCGCGCCACGTCGAGCAGGACGAACGTGCCGGTGACGTTGGTCGCGATGAACGCGCCCGGACCGTCGATCGAGCGGTCGACGTGCGTCTCGGCCGCCAGGTTCAGGATCGCCGCCGGCCGATGGGCCGTGACCACCTGCTCCATCGCCGCGCGGTCGGCGATGTCGGCCTGCACGAAGGTGACGCGCGGATGCTCGCGGAACGAGGCCAGCGCCTGCGGGTTGGCGGCGTAGGTCAGCTTGTCGACGACAACCACCGCGTCGGCCGTGTGGGCGAGCGCGTGGTGCACCAGGTTGGAACCAATGAAGCCGGCTCCCCCGGTGATGAGCAGGGTGCGCCTCGGGGTGGACATCGGGGTGGGCTCCATCATAGCGGAGGCCTCGCGGTTTGGCTCAGTTCGCGGCCTCCCGGGCAGGTCGGGCCACCCCGCCGGGGCGGGTCATGAGCGGTAGCAGCGCAATCGACACGAGTCCGACGGCCGCGTCGATCGTCAGGGTGGTCGGGTACCCCCACCGTTCAAGGGCCACCCCCTGCCACCGCGCGCTGTACTGGATGACAAAGTTCAGCATCGCCATGTAGGCGGTGAACTGGGTGGCGGCGACCGCCGGCGTCGTGATGTCCATGAACAGCGCCGTGCGGGTGCCGTACATCAGGCCGTTGAAGACCGCGTAGACCATGCCGGCGCCGATGAACAGGTTCACGAGCGTGACCGGCGGCACCGGACGATTCGGTACGTCGAGCGCGATGGGCATGATCCACTGGTAGTGGGTCATGGCCCACGCCATGAAGAGCGTCGGCACGGCGGTCCCGGCCAGGTAGAGGGCGAGCATCCGCCGCCGGCCGAAGCGGTCGGACAACCAGCCGCCGAGCATGCAGCAGCCGCCGTTGACCACGGCACCGGCCAGTCCCAGCACGGCGATGGCGTTGTTCGACATCCCCAGTTCGACCGCCAGGTTCGACTGCAGAGAGAGGCCGAGCGCGTAGGCGCCCGCCGGCATCAGCGCGAAGATCACGCCGACGAACGCGCCGCGCGAGCCGGTGAACGCGCGAAACGCGTCGACCATGAACTGGCGGATCTCGGTCGCCGCCGCCCGCACGGCCGACCCGGGCGGGGCCGGACGCTTCGACGGCGTCTCCTTCAGCGGCAGCGCGATGAACAGCGTCACCGACAGCAGGCACAGGGCGATGAAGACGTAGGTGGTCGTGAACGGCACGAACGCCGTCAGGAAGAGGACCCCCGACCCGCCCACCGCCTGGCCGAACGCCGCGCCGCCGAACATGACGCCGTTGGCGAGGCCACGCTCGTCCTCGGAGAGCACCTGGGTCGCGAGCGCGTCGATGGCGACGTCCTGCGTGGCGGCAAAGACGTTGTGCAGCAGGATCAGCCAGGTGAAGAGCCCCACCTGCGAGACGCCGACGGGCACCGCCGCCAGCAGCGAGAGCACCATCATGATCTGCGCGCCGACGATCCAGGCGCGGCGGCGGCCGAGTTTGTCGGACGACAGGACGTCCACGAAGGGACCAATGGCCCACTTCCACGCCCAGGGCA
>CANIAI010000115.1 GCA_947465275.1 Acidobacteriota bacterium
CACCGGCCGCGCGCCAGACCGGGCTCGACGACCCCGCGCGCGGTGCGGCGCGCCTGGCGTTCGACGTACCGACGGCGACGCTGGCGCCCGGGCGCTACACGTGGCAGGTCACGGTGATTGACGAGGGGCTCGGGAGATTCGCGGTGGCGCGCACCGTCATCGACGTGCGTCCGCCGGAACGACGGGAGCCGGGGCCGGCTCGCTAGGACGAAGAGACGATGCCTGCGACCGGAGGTATGTCCCCCGGGCGCAGGTCTCCAGGCGCCGGTGAGGGGCGTCAGGAGCTTCGATGCACCGACCGGGTTATTGCAGCGCCCGGCGACGATGTTCGACGATTGGCAGGTCACACACCTCCCGCTCGTCGAGATACTCCCGCCAGCGTCCCGCCAGGTTCGCGGCCAACGTCCTCAGCAGTGCCGAGGCCACGACCAGCGGCGCTCCGGGAGCGAGAAGCGTGCTCGGCTTCCCGCTGGTCCAGGCGCGTGTCCGTGACTGGTTGATCGTCAGGTCCATCTCACATCCTCCGGCCCTTCCAGAGGCAACGGCCGCGCCGTCTCCCGCAGGTGCGGCGCTGCACGTCAGCGCACGGTCCGGCACGCACCACCGGCCGGAGATGCCGTCCCGATTGCCCCCCGGGGTTGAGCTTTGTCCGTACGGCGCTGGACTACACTCAGCCCATGCCGCCCCGGACGTTGCGCCTGACGCTGGTGGCCCTGGCCGCCCTGCTCGCCTGGGGGAGTGGCTCGCCGCCCCTGTCGGCCCAGGCGCCCACGCAGGCGAGGCAGGCGCCGGCACGTCCGGGACGCGCCGGGTTCGTCTGGAAGGTCGAGCGCCAGGGGCGGGTCGGCTGGCTGGTCGGGTCACTGCACCTGCTGCCGCCCGATGCCTACCCGCTGCCGGCGGTCATGACCGATGCGTTCGCCGCGTCGGACACGCTCATGGAGGAAGCCGACCTCGAGAGCCTGACGTCGCCGGAGTTCATGGCGGCGGTGCTGCCCAGGGCGATGTTCCTCGACGGCCGCACCCTGCAGGCGGCGATCTCCCCGGCGACGTTCGCCGCGGTGGCGGCACGCGCGCGACGCGCGGGGCTGCCGGTCGAGGCGCTGCAGTCGATGAAGCCCTGGATGGTCGCGATGACGCTCGAGGCGCTCGAACTCCAGACGGGTGGCTTCGACGCGAACCTCGGGCTCGACAAGCACTTCTACGACGAGGCGAAGATGCGGCGGCTGCGGTTCGAGCCGCTCGAGACCGGCCTCGAGCAGATCGACACGCTCGACGGACTGTCCCCGGCCGACCAGGAAGCGATGCTGCGCGAGGGGCTTGACGCCAGTGGGGCTGGCGCCGGGTCGGGCACCAGCGCAGGAGAACTGGCGCGCCTGACGGCGGCCTGGAAGGCGGGTGACGCGCGAGGGCTCGAGGCGATCGTCCTCGACGGCACGCGCAGTGCTCCCGGGCTCTACGACCGCGTCATCGTGGCGCGCAACCAGCGCTGGCTGCCGACGGTCTCGACCTGCCTCGACACACGCCGCTGCTTCGTCGTCGTCGGCGCCGCGCACCTGGTCGGCCCAGACGGCCTGGTCACCTCGCTCCGCGCCCGCGGCTACACGGTCACCCAGCAATGAACGCGCATCCGCTGCAGCGCGTGAGCCGGCTCTGGCAGGTGGAGAGCGGCGCCAATCGCCTGTCGTGCGGCGTCTATCGGGACGAGCAGGGGTCGACGCTGCTGCGGCTCGAGTCGCCGGACGCGGTCGTCTTCAGCCTGCCGTTCGGGTTCGAGCCGCGCATGCTGGCGCGCGCACGGGCGGTGCGGGCGTCGTTGCTGCGGCAGGGATGGTCTGACGTGGAGGACGGGCGGTAACCCGGGCGGGCGATCGTCAGCGCCGGACGGCGCGCGACTCGTTCCGGATGTTGTGGATGGCGAGCCAGGTGCGGAACCCCGCCATCGCCCAGAGGCCGGCGGTCGCCAGCCGCGGATTCCGGCGCCCCATGGTGCTGTTCCAGGCCGACACCAGCCCGACGTCAATCGCGGCGCCGGCGCTGACCATCGCCCCCGGCTGTCGGTCGAGCGGCCGCAGCACCGGGTTCACCTCGCGGACCTGGTAGTACTTCAGCGCGTGGTAGGTGCTCGCCCAGTCGGCGGCGGCCGCCGCCCCCGCCGCGATCGTCGCGGTGCGCAGCGGATCGGCCTGGGTCGGCCGGGCGGCTCCCGCGAGCACGCACGCGACCAGGAGGCCGTGCCCGGCCACGCGGCGAGTGAGGCGGAACAAGGGGGGCATGCCCCCTGTATCGGCCCCCGCCCGCCGGCACTTGAGCCTGCCGGTCTGGCCGTCTCAGGCCATGTCGAACAGCAGGAACTCGACGTCTTCGCTGGCGGTCAGCTCGACGGCCGGCTCCTCGCTCATCGCTGCGCCGTCACCCTGCCGCAGCTCGACGCCGTTCAACGTCCCCGCGCCCTTCACCATCTGAATCCACGCGTGGCGGCCGGGCCGCAGCGGGTGCGTCACCGACGTGCCCGCCGTGAGCAGCGCGGAGTAGAGGTCGACGTCCTGGTGGATCGTGACGGCCCCGTCACGCGCGTCGCGCGAGGCGACGACACGCAGCTGGTTCTGCTTCGAGGCGTCGTCGAAGAACTTCTGCTCGTAGCTCGGCTGGATGCCCTTCGACTCGGGCAGCAGCCAGATCTGCAGGAAGTGCACGCCGGCGGTGCGCGACGGGTTCGCCTCGCTGTGCAGCACGCCGGTGCCGGCCGACATCCGCTGCAGGTCGCCGCGCCGGATCACCGAGCCGGTGCCCATGCTGTCGCGGTGCTCGAGTTCGCCGTTGATGACGTAGGAGATGATCTCCATGTCGCGGTGCGGGTGCGTCGGGAAGCCGTGCCCCGGCAGCACCTTGTCTTCGTTGATCACGCGCAGCGACCTGAACCCCATGTAGCGCGGGTCGTAGTACTCGCCGAACGAGAAAGAGTGGCGGCTGTCGAGCCACCCGAAATTGGCGCGTCCGCGCTCGTCTGCCGGTCGTCTGTGGATCATGCTGCGATCATACCAACCGGCCGGCGCCGGAGAGATGCGACAATCAGCACCCATGGACGACGGTCGTCAGGCGCGTGAAGAAGGACGGGTGCGGCTCGGGTCGGATCTACTGCTGGCCTCAGGACAGCTGCGCGGGCGGCGGGTCGGCGTCGTCTGCAACCACGCATCGGTGGACCGCGGCTACGCGCACGTGATCGACCGCATCGCGGCGGCCGACGGGGTGACGCTGGCGGCCATCTTCGGCCCCCAGCACGGCTTCCGGTCCGACGTGCAGGACAACATGGTCGAGACGCCGCACCGGGAGGACCGCACCTACCGCGTGCCGCTCTACTCGCTCTACAGCGAGACGCGCGAACCGACCGCCGGCATGCTGCGGGGGCTCGACGTCCTGGTCATCGACCTCCAGGACATCGGGGCACGCATCTACACCTACATCTACACGATGGCCAACTGCCTGCGCGCCGCGGCGCGGCACCAGGTGCCGGTCATCGTCTGCGACCGCCCGAACCCGATCGGCCCGGCGGTCGAGGGGGCGCCGCTCGTCCCCGGGTTCGAGTCGTTCGTCGGACAGTTCCCGATCCCGATGCGGCACGGCATGACGATCGGCGAGCTGGCGCGGCTGTTCAACGAGGCCTACGGGATCGGCGCGCCGCTGCAGGTCGTCCCGATGGAGGGCTGGTCGCGCGACATGTACGCGGATGCCACCGGCCTCCCCTGGGTCATGCCGTCGCCGAACATGCCGACGCTCGACACGGCGATCGTCTACCCGGGCACGGTGCTGTTCGAGGGGGTGCTGCTGTCGGAAGGGCGGGGCACGACGCGGCCGTTCGAGCTGGTGGGCGCCCCCTGGATCGATGCCGAGACGTTCGCCGGCGAGATGAACGCGCTGGGGCTGCCGGGCGTCGTCTTCCGTCCGGCGGTCTTCGAGCCGACCTTCCAGAAGCACGCGCGGACCGCCTGCGGCGGCTGCCAGATCCACGTGACCGATCGCGAGGCGTTCCGGCCGGTGCTCACCGGGGTCGCGCTGCTCGCCACGTTCCGCCGGCTCGACCCGGCGCAGTTCGCCTGGCGCCAGCCGCCGTACGAGTACGAGCACGACAGGCTCCCGATCGACATCCTCGCCGGCTCGTCGACGCTGCGGGAGCAGATCGAGGCGGGACTCCCGCCGGTGCAGATCGCGGAGAGCTGGCACCCCGGCGAGGCGGCGTTCGCCGCGGCCCGGCAGCCGTTCCTGCTCTACTGACCCGGTCGCCTGCGCCGGTGGGGGCGCATCAGGAGCGCGTCTTCGCGATGCCGGGTGCGCGCATCTCCTGCGGCGTGGCCGGCGCGAGGTGGTGCTGGGTCAGGTGCTCCTGCAGCAGCTCGAACGCCTGGCGCGGTGAGTCGGCGCGCTTGAGCAACGCGACGTCCTTCTCGCCGATCGCCCCCCACTCGACCATCGGCTCGAGATTCAGCATCTGATCCCAGTACTCGGTGCCGTAGAGGATCACCTGAATCTGTTTCTGCAGCTTTTCGGTCTGCATCAGCGTCAGGATCTCGAACATCTCGTCGAGCGTGCCGAACCCGCCGGGGAAGATCACCAGCGCCTTCGCGAGGTACGCGAACCAGAACTTCCGCATGAAGAAGTAGTGGAACTCGAAGTGGAGTCCCTTGCTGATGTAGCGATTGGGCCCCTGCTCGAACGGCAGCTTGATGTTCAGCCCGACCGTCTTGCCGCCGGCCTCGTGCGCGCCGCGGTTGGCGGCCTCCATGATGCCGGGCCCGCCGCCGGAGGTGACGACGAATCGATGGTGCGGCGCGTCGAGCGTGGCGGTCCACTCGGTGAGCAGCCGGGCCAGTTCGCGCGCGTCCTCGTAGTAGCGCGACCATTCGACGGCGCGCAGCCCGCGCTTCAGGTGCACGTCCTCCTCGGCGCCCGGCCGGTCACCGAACTTCCGGTGCAGCCGCTCGAGCGCCTGCTCGGCATGCTGCCGGCTGTGCACCCGGGCCGAGCCGAAGAAGACCACGGTGTCCTGGATGTTCTCGGCCTTGAAGCGGCTGAGCGGCTCGAGGTACTCCGCGAGGATGCGGAGCGGGCGGGCGTCCTCCCCTTCGAGGAACCCGTGATCGAGGTAGGCGAGCGGCTGCTGCATGCCGCCCATTATCGGCGGCGAGGCACGCGCCGCGTCAACGCGTTCCGGCGGCGCGGCGGCGATCGAGTTCGCGCCGCAGGCCCTCGAGTCCCCGCGCCATGGCCCAGTGGTGGTTCGCGGCGAAGAGCGGCTTGAGCAGGAACGAACACCGGCGCAACAGCGGCTTCTGGGCGACCACCTGCCAGTCGAGGCGGACGTCGACGCCGCCGGGCGCCGGGGTGAGCGTCCAGACGCCGCCCCCGTCGAAATCACCGGTCGCGCGGAACGCAATCCGGTGCGGCACCTGGACCCCGGTCACCTCGAGCGTCCAGCGCAGCGTGTACGGGAGCCACCCACGGGTCGTGAGCGCGATGCGCCGCCCGATGCCCTCTGACCGCGCGGGGGTGAGATTCACCACGCCGAGGTAGACCTGTCCCCACCAGCGCGGCAGATCCTCGGGCTGCTCGAGGATCGCGAAGACCTCCTCGCAGGTGGCGGCCACGTGCCAGCGGGTGGTGAAGGCGTACTCGTGGGCCGGCACGGGGCTCGTCAGACGCGCTGCAGCTTGAGGAAGTTGGTGGAGCTCTCGGAGAGCTCGCGCGAGATGCTGGCCAGGACGACGACCGAACCCTTCGTGATGACGCCGCGGCTCACCAGCTCGCGGCCGACGCGCGCGGCGGTCTCCCCCACGTCGTGCCCGAGCGTGGTCACGACCGGCACCACGCCCCAGACGAGCGCCAGGCGGCGGGCGACGACGGCGTTCTCGGTCGCGACGTAGATCGGCGCGTGCGGACGAAGCGACGCGAGCACCTGCGCGGTGTGGCCGCCGCGGGTCACGGCGACGATCGCGTTCGCCTCCCCGCGTTCGGCCAGCGTCACCGCCGCCTCGCAGATGGCGCGTCCGTGCCCCGCGACCATGCGGCTCTCGTCGCCGCTCTCGTCGCTCAGCCGGGACAGGGTGTGCGGCAGCATCGTCTCGGCGTCGCGGATGATCGCGTCGAGCGCCTGCACGGCCCGCACCGGGTAGTTGCCCGAGGCGGTCTCGCCCGACAGCATGATCGCGTCGACGCCATCGGCCACCGCGTTCGCCGCGTCGCTCACCTCGGCGCGCGTCGGCCGCGGCTCCTGCCGCATCGACTCGAGCACCTGGGTGGCGAGGATGACCGGCAGGCCCATGGCCCTCGCCCGGCGCGTGATCTCCTTCTGCAGCCGCGGCACCCGCTCGAACGGCAGCTCGACCCCCAGATCCCCGCGCGCCACCATTACCGCGTCACACGCGTGGAGGATCTCGTCCAGGTGCTCGATCGCCTGCGGGCGCTCCAGCTTCGCGATGAGCGGCAGCGAGGGCGAGCCCTTGCTGGCGACCACCGCCCGGGCGCGGTGCAGGTCTTCGGCGGTCTGCACGAAGCTCAGCGCGATCATGTCGACGCCCGCTTCCATGCCGAACCGCAGGTCCTCGAAGTCCTTGGGGCTGAGGCCCGATGCGAGCATCGCGCCCGGCGCGTTGATCCCCTTCCGCTCGCCGAGCATGCCGCCGTCCTCGACCCGGGTGACGATCTCCGTGTCCGATCGGTCGACCACCGTCAGCGAGAGGTGGCCGTCGTCGAGCAGCAGGCTGTCGCCCGTGCTGACCACGCGCGGCAGTTCGGCGAAGGTGGTCGAGACGAGCCCCGGCTCACCCTCGAAGTCGCCGACGCGGATGCGCAGCTCGCTGCCCGGCTCGAGCGCAATCGGCTTGCCGCCCTTGAGGCGACCGGTGCGGATCTTGGGGCCGCTCAGATCCTGCAGGATCGCGACCATGCGCCCCGTGCGTTCCGCCGCGGCCCGGATGCGCGTGATCAACGCGCCATGGATCTCGTGCGTGCCGTGCGAGAAGTTGAGGCGGAAGACGTCGACGCCGGCGTGGAGCAGGGCATCGAGCGATTCGTCGCTGCTGCTGGACGGACCAAGGGTCGCGACGATTTTCGTGTGACGCATCGAAGGGGACCTCGTCCGCGGCTGGCACCATCCGAGGCTTCCCGGGGCGCCGTCGGGACGCCGTGGGGCGACCCGCGCGACTAGCGTACGGGAGGAACGCCCCGCCGCAAGGGTAAAATCGGCATCCGGCATGACGATCAGGAACTGGCTCGAGGCTGCACTGCAGGACGCGGATCGGCGCGGCCTGGCGGAGCTGCGTCCGCTGCTCGAGATGCTCGCCCGCTCGACCGCCGCGCTGCGCAGTGCCGAGTGGAACGCCG
>CANIAI010000116.1 GCA_947465275.1 Acidobacteriota bacterium
AGCCCCCACGGCAGGTTCCCGTTGAGCAGGCCGGTGATGATGGTCGACATCAGCGTCGCCTGCGGCGCGGGCACAGCGGCTGAGCCGATCCCGAAGACGCGGTGGAGGTAGAGGAGGGTGAGCCCGATGACGAACGCGGAGACGCAGACGCCGACGAGCAGGCCGATCTGCTGGTGGCGCGGGGTGGCGCCGACCAGGTAGCCGGTCTTCAGGTCCTGCGACGTATTGCCGGCGTTGGCGGCGGCGATGCAGACGATGGCCCCGACGCAGAGCGCGATCGGCGAGTACCGGTCGCCGGTCCAGCCGAGTGCGACGAAGAGCAGGCAGGTGAGGATCAGCGTGGCAATCGTCATCCCCGAGATCGGGTTCGACGAGGTGCCCACCAGTCCGGTGATGCGCGACGAGACCGTCGCGAAGAAGAAGCCGAACACCAGGATCAGGACAGCCGCCAGCACGTTGCCGCGCGTTGGCAGCCCCGGCATGAGCACCAGGAAGGCCGCCAGCGCCAGGGCACCGAGCATCACGCCGCCGAGCGGCAGGTCGCGATCGGTCCGCAAGGCCTGTGCGCCGGCCACTCCTCCCGAGAGATCACGCAGCCCCTCACGTGCCGAGGCGATGATCGTCGGCATCGTGCGGGCGAGCGTGATGAGCCCCGAGGCCAGCACCGCGCCGGCCCCGATGTACCGGATGTAGGCGCTCCAGAGCTGCCCGGGCGCCATCTCCGAGATGAGGTACGGCAGCCCCGTCGCGGGGTTGCGTGCGAAGTTCGGGTGAATGGGCGGGAGCGGCAGCGGCAGGGCGTTCCCGATGATCGAGAGCAGCGGCAGCAGGACGAGCCACGAGAGCACCCCGCCCGCGAACATCGTTCCCGCGATGCGCGGACCGATGACGTACCCGACGCCCAGGTACTCGGGCGAGATGTCGATGTTGAGGGTGGCGTTCGGGAACGGGCTGGTCCGCGGCAGTGAGTAGCCGATCTCGGTGCGGAAGAGGTCAAGGACCCAGGAGAGCGCCTTCCAGAGTGTGCCGGCGCCGAGTCCCCGGAAGACGACCGACGCCATCGCGCCGCCGCGTTCGCCCGCGACCAGCACCTCTGCGCACGCGGTTCCTTCCGGGTAGGGGAGCGTGCCGTGCTCCTTCACGATGAGCGGCCGGCGCAGCGGCACCATCATGAGCACGCCCAGGATGCCGCCGGCCAGCGTCAGCAGCGCGATGCGCCCGTACGTGAAATACGACGGCCCGTACGGGACGAGGAAGATCAGGGCGGGCAGGGTGAACACGACGCCGCCGGCCACCGACTCGCCAGCCGAGCCGATCGTCTGCACCAGGTTGTTCTCGAGGATGGTCGATCCGCCCAGCCGCTTGAGCACCGAAATCGCGAGGACGGCAATCGGAATCGAGGCGCCGACCGTCAGGCCGGCGCGCAGCCCCAGGTAGACCGTCGATGCCCCGAACAGGAGGCCGAAGAGCGCCCCGAGGATGACCGCCCGCAGCGTCAGTTCCGCGGGTGATTCGGTCGCCGGGACGTAGGGGGTGACAGACCCGGTCTGGCTGGGTTGTCCTCCGTTTTCCGCCTCAACCGACATGGGCGGGATGGTAGCATTGAAGCTTGTGAATTCGGCGAACAAGCGACGGAACACGCCCGACCAGGTCTCGGAGCTGACGACCAATCGCCTGTCCGTCTACCTGCGCTGCCTGAACGAACTCGACGCCGCCGGAGTCCAGACGATCTCGTCGCAGACGCTTGCGGAGCAGTTCCAGCTCAACGCCGCGCAGATTCGGAAGGACCTGGCCTACTTCGGGGAGTTTGGCGTCCGGGGCGTGGGGTACTACGTCAAGGAGCTGCGACGGCACCTGCGGCAGATTCTCGGCCTCGACCGCCGCCTGCGCGTCGCGATCATGGGCGCCGGTAACCTCGGCCTCGCGCTCGCCGATTATCCGGGGTTCCGGCAGGAAGGTTTCGAGATCGCGGCGCTCTTCGACGCCGCGAACGAGAAGATCGGCCACGAGTCGCGCGGCGGCGTCCCCATCTACGACATCCGTGAGCTCAAGCGGGTCGCGCGCAAGGAGCGGCTCGATATCGCCGTCATCGCCGTGCCCGCGCCGCATGCGCAGCCGGTCGTCGACCAGGTCGTCACTGCGGGCATCAAGGCGGTGCTCAACTTCTCGCCGGGCGCCTTGAAGGTGCCCGACACCGTGAAGCTGAAGAGCGTCGACCTGACCGTCTCACTCGAGAGCCTGTCGTTCTACCTGGCCCAGGGGGAGACCCCGGGAGAGCACCCATGAGTCGGAAGCGGCCGGTCGGTGGCAGCCCCCTCCTCACGCATGTCGACGCCGAGGGCCGCGTCTCGATGGTGGACGTGAGCGCGAAGGCGCCAACCGTGCGCGAGGCGATCGCCTCTGGAGAGATCCGGATGAGCGCGGTGGCGCGCCGGCTCGTGCGGTCAGGCGCGGTGGCGAAGGGCGACCCGCTGCAGACCGCGCGCCTGGCGGGCATCATGGCCGCGAAGCAGACGTCGTCGCTGATTCCGCTCTGTCATCCGCTCCCGCTCTCGCACGTCTCGATCGATCTCACGGCGACCCGGACGGGCTACCGGATCACCGCGTGCGTGCGGACGACAGCGCCGACCGGCGTCGAGATGGAGGCGCTGACGGCCGTCTCCGTGGCCGCGTTGACCATCTACGACATGGTGAAGGCCGTCGACAAGGCGATGGTGATCGGCGAGGTCCGCCTCGAGCTCAAGACGGGCGGCAAGTCCGGCACGTACCGTCGCTCACGGTCCGCCTCCCGTTCGCGCGCCTGACAGCGCCTGATAAGGGGCGGGCGCCGATGGAAGCGGGCGCAGAGCCCGCCGTCACCAGCGCCGGGACGCCTGGATCGTGGCGCGGATCACCCGCCGGCGGTCGCGGCGCGTCCGCCAGTTCCGCCACGCCATCCCGCCGCCGGTGAGCAGCAGCAGCCCCCCGATCAGCCGATCCACGAAGTAGGGCGGCAGGTGGCTCGCCGCATACTTCCGCGCGCTGAACGCATGCGCCCGCGCCTCGAGACGCGCGATCTTGCGGTCGAGCGCCGCCCGCGTCTCGCTCATCTCCGCACGGATGACAGCCGCTTCGCGATCCATTCGGAGTTCTCCTTGATGGTCGAGACCGTCTCCTCGGGGACGGGGCGGAAGGCGCGCACCTGCGCGCGGCCGGCGAGGGCGCTCGCGACACCGCCGACGAGCAGCAGCACCGCCACGGCCAGGAAGCCCGCCCACGCGGGCCAGGCGAGCAGGGCGGCGATACCGAGCGCGAGCGCGATCAGCAGGAAGGTCGCGCCGAAGGCGAGCGCAATCGCGGCGAGGACGAAGGCCATCCCGGCGGTGCGCAACCGGCGCACCTGCTCGGTCACCTCGACGCGGGCGAGCGCGATCTCCTCACGGACGAGCCGCCGGACGTCATCGAGGATGCCGCGGATCAGGTCGCCGATCGACTCGTCGCGAATGCTGTCGTGTTGAACAACGGGTTGCACAGGCACTTCCATGCCGGAGCAGCGAGCAAGCGAGGTGCCGTGGCACGTCCCCGCGGTCGGCGGGGAGATGACTCAGCAGGCCGGCGCGGACCAGGAACGGGTCAGAAGACGTGCGCCGTCGGGATCGGCCACCACCGCAGCTGCACCTTGCCGATGATGTACTTCTTCGGGACGAAGCCCCAGTGCCGGCTGTCGGAACTGTTGTTCCGGTGGTCGCCCATGACGAAGTAGTAGCCCTCCGGAATGACCGTGGGCCCGAAATCGTCGTGGCTGCGATATTCCGGCGGCACGAAGTCGTCACGCATCGGCACGTCGTTCACGAACACGCGCCCGTCGACGATACGCACCGTGTCGCCCTCTTCCGCGATCACCCGCTTGACGAATGACTTGTCGGGGTTCAGCGGGTAGTACAGCATCACGATGTCGCCGCGGCGCGGCGCGCCCATGCGGTAGGCGAACTTGTTGACGATCAGCCGGTCCTGATCGGCGAGCGTCGGGGCCATGCTGAGCCCCTCCACGCGCGCCACCTGGAAGCCGAAGGTCACGATCAGCGTGGCATACACCGCCGCCGACGCCAGCGTCTTGAACCAGGCGACGATCTCGTCCCGGATCAGCGCCAGGTGCTGTGCCATGTCGGCCTGCTGGTTCGGGACGTGCGGCTCGTGAACCGGCGCGGGCTCCACGGCGACCACGGCCGTCATGTGCGTCGGATCGGCCTCGACCGCCGTGGGCGGGGGCAGCGCCTGCTGCGCCACGGGGGACTCTACCAGCGCCGCCTCGCTCGGGAACGCGTCGGCCGGGTCGCCCTCCGTCACCGTCAACGCCGCGACAGGCTCCCCCTCGGTCACCGGATCGACCTCGGCGAGCGGCTCAGGGGTCAGAGCTTCAGATACTCCCGCAGCCGCTTGGTCTGCGACCGGCTGACCGGAATCTCCGTGCCCTTCGCGTCCTTCATCCGAAGGATGTAGTTCCTGCTGAACCAAGGGACGATCTCCTTGATCTTGTTGATGTTGACCAGGTGGGAGCGGTGTACCCGCCAGAAGACCTCCGGGTCGAGCCGCGCCTGCAGGTCATCGAGTGTCCGGTAGTTCGACGTTCCCGCGACCTGGCCTGTAACTATGGTAATCGACTCGTCGGCGAGGGAGGCAAAGATGATCTCCTCGGCCTGCACGAGCATGAACCGTTCGCCCACCTTCACAGCCACCTGTTCCCGGCGCACCTGCCGGTCGGCCATCAGGCGCACGATGCGCTCCAGGCTTTCGTTGAGGTTGGCCGCCGACGGCTGGGCCGTCGCGGTGCGCTCCACCTGCATGCGGCGCCGGGCGCGGTCGATCGCCTGTTCGAGCCGTCGGGGGTCGACCGGCTTGAGCAGGTAGTCGACCGCGTTCACCTCGAAGGCCTGGATGGCGTGCTGGTCGAAGGCGGTGACGAAGATCAGCGCGGGCGGCGGGTCCGGGGCGGCCAGCAGGCGCCGGGCCACCTCGAAGCCGTTCAGTCCCGGCATCTGGATGTCGAGGAAGACGAGGTCTGGCGCGTGCCGCTCGATGGCGGCGAGTGCCTCGAGGCCGTTGCCGGCCTGGGCGATCACGTCGACCGACCCGAGCTGTTCGAGGTGATAACAGAGCTCGCTGCGGGCGAGCTGCTCGTCGTCGACCACCAGGGCGTTGATCGGCGGGGCCGGGGCGTCGGTCATCGGGCGGATCGGGTCCATGCGGGTCTCGGGGCCTCGGGCATCGGTCGGGCGATCGGTCGGGCGGTGGTCAGGCACTGATGCGTTCGACGGTGGTCATCTCCGGGATCTCGATACGGGCGACGGTCCCTCGACCCGGTTCGCTGGTCATCGTGAGCTGGTACGTGGCGCCGTAGATCACCCGCAGCCGCTCGCGCACGTTGGCGAGCCCGATCCCGCTGGCCATCGGCTCCTGCAGGCGATCGAGGACGAAGCCCATCCCGTCGTCCTGCACCTCGATCAGCACGCGACCCGGCTCGTGCCAGCTGCGCAGGGTCAGGCAGCCCACCCCCACCTTGCGCGAGAGCCCGTGCTTGATGGCGTTCTCGACCAGCGGTTGCAGGATCATGCTCGGCACGACCGTGCCCAGGGTGTCGGGGCTGATCGCCTTCTGCACCTTCAGCTTCGGTCCGAAGCGGACGACCTCGATGTCGAGATACTCGTCGATCGCGTCGAGTTCCTCGCGCAGCGGCACGAAGTGCTCCTGGCTGCGCAGCAGCCGGCGCAGCAGCCCCGATAGCTTCATGATGACGGCGCGGGCCGTGTCGGGCTCCGACCGGATCAGTGCCGAAATCGACGTCAGGGTGTTGAACAGGAAGTGCGGGTTGATCTGGCTCTTGAGCGCCTCGATCTTCGCGGCGAGCAGCAGCGTTTCCTGTTCCTGCAGCCGGTGCTCGATGCGGGCGCTGTTCCAGATGCGAATCGGCGTGGCGACAGCGAGCACGGTGGAGAGCAGCACCAGCACCGTCATCCAGGGCGACGGGGATCCGAGGAAGAAGAGGCGGTGCGCCCCGAACCGAGTGCCGAGCGCCTGCCGCAACAGCTCGAGCGCTACCGGCGCGAGCATCAGGATGAGCTGCCAGTTGGGCTCGAACTTCCGCAGCATCTGCCAGACGTGCTTGTGGAGGTCGAGGAACACGAATGGCGTGAAGCGCCAGATCGCCTCCTTCGGGCAGGCCTCGCGCAGGCCGCCCCCGGCGAACCCGCAGCCGACGGCGAAGGGGAGGGCGATGAACTCGCCGGCCGCGAGCGCGGGCAGCGCCACCCCCAGGCCCACCAGCGCCCCGGCGTACGGGCCGGCAATCAAGCCCGCCAGGAAGGCGCCCTCGAGGGTCAGGTCGGCGGCGTTGTAGTTGAGGAGGAGCCTGGCGCCGACGCCCGCCATGAGGGGCAGGCCGATGGCGAGGCTGAACACCAGCCGGTCGGGCCAGCCGCGGCGTTCGAAGATGAGAATCCGGCGGAACCGCTGGTAGCGGGCGAGCATGGTCGCGAGCACCGCCATGACGGCGAGCTTCACGATCAGGGTGGTCAGGAGGAACTGCTCCGCTGAGAGGAATTTGGGTTCCTGGAGCACGGCTTCATTGTAGCCGGTCAGGTCAGTTATCATCGGAGGATGATTGGACCGCTGCTTACCGGGTTTGCCACCACGTTCCGGCACATGTTCAAGAAGCCGATCACGGTGAACTACCCGGAACAGAAAGTGCCCATGTTCCCGAAGTTCCGCGGCAAGCAGGTGCTGATGCGGGACGAGAACGGGCTCGAGAAGTGCGTCGCCTGTGGTCTCTGCTCGGTCGCGTGCCCGGCCGATGCCATCTACCTGGAGCCCGCGGAGAACGACGGGACGGTCATGGCCGGCCCGCGTTATGCGAAGGTCTACCAGATCCACAAGACGCGCTGCATCTTCTGCGGCTACTGCGAGGAAGCCTGCCCCGTGTCCGCCATCTTCATGGGCAAGGACTACGAGCTGGCGGTCTACAGCAAGGCCGATTTCATCTGGGACAAGACCGACCTGCTGGTGCCCGCGCCGGCTGGTGCGGCGGCCCCTGCCGCGAAATAGGTTCCCTCTGCTGATTGGCGTCGTCGCCGACGTCCACGGCAACTTCACGGCGCTGGCGCAGGCCCTGGCGCGGCATCCCGATGTGCCCGCCTGGCTCTGCGTCGGCGATCTCGCCAGCCGCACGGGACAGTATCCCGAGCCCGCCGCCCCCCTCCACTGGATCAAGGGCAACAACGAAGACTTCGACCAGGTGGCCGCCTTCGCCGCGGGC
>CANIAI010000117.1 GCA_947465275.1 Acidobacteriota bacterium
CGAGGCTGCGCGCGTCCATCAGCTCGATGGCGGCGACGTCGAGGGCGCGGTCGCTCTCCGGCTTGTCGTCATGACGCCACGCGCGGTGCGCCGCCTCGCGCAGCGCGCCGGTGAGCGCCACCGCCTGCGCGTCGTCGGCGCACGTCACGAGCACGACGAAGCGGGCCGGCAGCGGCACGACCCGGAGCGTCGCCTCCGCGATCACGCCGAGCGTCCCCTCCGACCCGATGAACAGGTCGACGAGGTCCATGCCCGGAGCCGAGAAGTAGCCAGCCGACAGTTTCGGCACGTCCGGCATCACGTAGTCGGGCCGCCGGATGCGGCGCGTCGCCCCCTCCGCGTCGACCAGCGCGAAGCCCTGTTCGTCGGCGGTCGCCTGGCCCCGCGACAGCTCGAGCACCGAGCCGTCGGCCAGCACCACCGTGATCGCCGTCACCCAGTCGCGCGTCGTGCCGTACTTGAAGGTCGCCGCCCCGGCGGCGTTGGTGGCGAGGGTGCCGCCGACGAGGGCGCCGTCGTAGGTCGGCACCGGCGGATACCAGAGGTGCTGCCCCGCGAGCGCCTGCTGCAGCGTCCTGAGCGGTACCCCGGCGCCGACGCGCGCCGTCGCGGCGTGGCGGTCGGCGTCCAGGTCGATCTGGATGTCCGCGAGCGCACGCGTGCTCACCACGACCTCGCCGCGCGGCGTCGCCCCGCCCGTCAGCGATGACTGCGCCCCGACCGGCAGCACGCGCTCGGCGCGCGCGATGGTGGCGGCGAGCTCGTCGATGGTGCGCGGCACGCAAAGGCCGGCGGCATAACCGCCAGGCACGTGCGCGGCGTCGGACAGGAAGCCCCCGACGACGTCAGGGTCGGTTTCGATGCGGGACGCGGCGCCGGCCGTGGTGCGGCGGGCGTGTGGCAGCGGCAGTGACACCAGTGCGGATTATAGGAGGCGTCCGAAGGCGCACGTCATCGACCGGGCGCGGGTGCGGTTCGCGCGAACGGCGCCTGCTCGCCGAGCCACGACACATACGCGGCGTCTTCATCGACGGTGAAGATCCCCCGCATCCGGTAGTGCGCCAGTCCGCACAGCTGGGAGCAGGCGATCTCCCAGCGCCCGGTGCGCGTCGGCGTGAACCAGGTGGTCGCGAGCGTGCCGGGCACCACGTCCTGCTTCACGCGCATCTCGGGCAGCGTGAAGCTGTGCACGACATCCTTGCTCGAGAGGTAGACGATCACCGGGCGGCCGACCGGGACGTGCAGCTCGTTCACGCCGACGACGTCGTCGGCGGCCGCGGGGTCGACGCGATCGAGTCCCAGCGGGTTGTCAGGCGAGACCAGCGCCAGCGCGGTCCGGCCGAAGCGGCGGTCGGCCCCCGGGTAATGGATGTTCCAGGCGAACTGCTCGGCGACGACGCGCACCTCGGTGGCGCCCGGGTCGGTCGGGACCGACGTCGCGCGTGCCCGCCACGCGGGAAGCGACACCGCTGCCAGGAGGGTGAGCTCGGTCACCGCCACCAGGGCCACCACGGCCATCGCCACGCGTCCGCGCGTCCCGGCGTACGACGCACGCGGCGAGGCGCGTCGGCTGAACCGCACCAGGAGGTACGCGAACCAGCCGCCCCAGCCGATGAAGAGGACGAGCATCAGCAGGTGCACGAGGCCGAGCTCCGCGTCGATCCCCGCGGCTTCGGCCGACGCCGCGAGCGGCAGCCACTCAGCCACGCTCGACCTCCTGGTCGGCCAGCGCCGCGCGGCGGGCGAGCACGAACATGAACCGCCCGAGGCACGCGAGCACCCCCGCGGTCACGCCGAGCAGCACGAGGATGCCGGCGTTGAGGCTGCCACGCACCAGCGGGTCGGCGGCGGAATAACAGACGGGGCAGCTCATGTCAGGTACAGCACCACGAAGAGGACGATCCAGATCGCGTCGACGAAGTGCCAGTACAGCCCGGCCACCCGTACGCGCGTGACGAAGAGCGCCGGGTCCCGACGCATGGCCGACGCGGCCGTAGAGAGCAACCAGCCACTCGCCAGCACGCCGCCGAGCACGTGCAGCGCATGCAGGCCCGTCAGCAGGAAGTAGAGCCCGAGGAAATTGCTGTCGGCCGGCCTGAGTCCGCGCCCGAGTTCCCCCGCCCACTCGACCCCCTTCAGGCCGAGGAACAGGAGCCCGAGCAGCACCGTCAGCGCCAGGGCCCGCCGTTGAGCGGCGGCGTTCACCGTGCGCGTCGCGGTCCACATCGCCCCCGATGACGCGAGCAGGACGACGGTGTTGATCGCGGCCAGCGGCACGTCGAGGATGTCACCCTGCCGCGGCCACGCGACCGCCCCCGTCCGCAGCAGGACGTACGACGAGAACAGCGCCCCGAAGAGCATCGCTTCGGACGCGAGGAACAGCCACATGGCGAGGCGCGCGTTCGTGAGCCCGGTGTCGGGCCGCGCCGTCGCGCTGTATGGGATCGTGCGGACGCGCCTCACCCGACCTCCTCGTTCTGGGGCGTGAAGTCGGCAGCCGCACCCGGCACGCTGTATTCGTACGCCGGATGGAAGACGCGCGGCGGGCTGGCGAAATTGCCGTGCGCGAGCGGCGGCGTCGGGGCGGCCGTCCACTCGAGCGTCGTCGCCTGCCACGGATTGTCTCCGGCCATGCGCCCCGAGCGCAGGCTCATCAGCAGGTTCACGACGAACACCAGCTGCACCGCCGCGAGCAGCCACGCCGCGTACGACATGCCGACGTTCAGCCCGGCGAGCCCGTGGGCGTGCGCGTACTGCAGCCCGCCGTCGTAGAGCCGGCGGTTCACGCCGCCGAGTCCCTGCACGAACATCGGCAGGAAGATCCCGTTCATCGCGACGAGGGAACCGACGAAGTGGATGCGCCCGAGCCCGTCGTGCAGCAGCCGTCCCGTGACCTTCGGATACCAGTGATAGATGCCGGCGAAGAGGGCGAAGATGGTGCCCGGCGCGACGACGTAGTGGAAGTGCCCGACGACGTAGTTGGTGTCGTGCAGCGGGACGTCGGTTGTGGCCAGCCCGAGCGGCAGCCCCGTGAGCCCGCCGATGGCGAACATCGGGATGAACGCGAGCGCGAAGAGCATCGGCGTCGTGAACCGGATCGACCCGCGGTGCAGCGACAGCAGCAGCGCGGTCATCACCACGATCGACGGGACCGAGATGATCATCGTCGTCGCCTGGAAGAAGCCGCTCAGCACCGTCCCCATCCCGGTGAGGAACATGTGGTGCGCCCAGACGGTGAACGACATGAAGCCGAGGAAGAGCGCCGCGCGCACCATCGTCCGGTAGCCCCAGAGGGGCCGCCGCGCGTTGTTCGCGATCACCTCCGCGACGATGCCCATCGCCGGCAGGATGAGCACGTAGACCTCGGGGTGCGCGAGGAACCAGAACAGGTGCTGCCAGAGCAGCGGGCTGCCGTCGCCGGCGGCCGCGACCGCCTGTCCGCTCACGACGAGGCCCGTGGGCAGGAAGAAGCTGGTGCCCGCCAGCCGGTCCATCCCCTGCAGCAGCGCGGCGGCCTGCAGCGGCGGAAACGCGAGCAGCAGCAGGAACGCGGTGACCAGCTGGGCCCAGACGAAGAACGGCAGGCGGAACCAGGTGAGCCCCGGGGCGCGCAGCTGCACGACGGTGGTGATCAGGTTCACCGAGCCGAGCAGCGACGACACGATGATGCAGAGCATCCCCGCGAGCCAGACCGTCTGGCCCGTGGTGGCCAGGTCGGCCAGCGGCGGGTACGAGGTCCAGCCCGAGTTCGCCGCCCCGCCCGGCGCGACGAAACCCGCGAGCATGACGAGTCCGCCCAGCAGGTACAGCCAGAAGCTCGCCGCGTTCAGCCGCGGGAACGCCATGTCCGAGGCGCCGATCTGCAGCGGCACGAGGTAGTTGCCGAACGCACCGACGGCGAGTGGCACCACCGCGAGGAACACCATGATGGTGCCGTGCATCGCGATGAGCTGGTTGTAGAACTCGGGGAGGATGACGCCCCCGGGCGCGTTCGCCTCGCCGAGCCACGCGCCGACGAGCGGCACCGGCGTGCCGGGCCAGGCGAGCTGCCACCGCGCGAGCAGCATCAGCAGGAAGCCGACGAGCAGGAATACGAGGCTCGTCACCGCGTACTGCAGCCCGACGACCTTGTGGTCCGTGGAGATGAAGTATTTGCGGAGCAAGGGCTTACGGATTATAGAATGCCGCATGTCCGCGACACGGCTTCACCTGCTGCTGTGTGCCGTCCTGCTCATGATTCAGTCCCTCCCGGCCGACGCCCAGACGACCCCGATTCGCTACACGCTCCGCTTCCCGGCGCCCCAGACCCACATGGTCGAGGTGAGCGCCGAGGTGCCCGCCGGCCAGCCCGCGGTCGAACTGCTGATGGCTGTCTGGACGCCAGGGTCGTACATGGTGCGGGAGTACTCGCGCAACGTCGAGGCGGTGCGCGCGACGGCGCCCGACGGCCGCGTGTTGAGCGTGCGGAAGTCGGACAAGAACCGCTGGCGCGTCGAGACCGGCGGGGTGCCGTCATTCACGCTGGCGTACCGCGTCTACGGCCGCGAGATGACCGTCCGGAACAACTGGATCGACAGCAGCGTCGCGTTCCTCAACGGGGCGCCGACCTACCTGACGCTGGCTGACGGACGCGTGCGTCCGCACGAGGTGACGATCGTCCCGCCCGCCGGGTGGGCGCGCGTCGTGACCGCGCTCGACCAGCTCGAGGGGGCACCCCATCGCTTCGTGGCGCCTGACTTCGACACGCTCGTCGACTCGCCGATCCTCGCCGGCAACCCGACCGTGGTGACCTTCGAGGTGGATGGCAGGCCGATCGCGCTCGCCACTCACGGGGACGCCGGCCAGTTCGACCACGTCCGGGCGGCGAAGGATCTCGAGAAGATCGTCCGTGAGCACGCGAAGCTCTGGGGCGGGCTGCCCTTCCGGAAGTACGTCTTCCTGAACATCCTGACGCTGCCGCCCGGGCAGGGTGGCGGCGGGCTCGAGCACGGGTCGTCCGTGGCGATGATGGACAGCAAGTTCGCCTCACGCGCGCGGCAGTCGTACGTGTCGTGGCTCGAGCTGGCGAGTCACGAGTTCTTCCACGCGTGGAACATCAAGCGCCTGCGCCCGGTCGAGCTCGGGCCGTTCAATTACGAACGCGAGAACCTGACCCGCAGCCTCTGGATTGCCGAGGGGATCACCGACTACTACGGCGAGCTGCTCGTGCGGCGCGCGGGGCTGTCGACGCCCGACGAGTACCTGGTGACGCTCTCGAACAAGATCGAGGACCTGCAGGGCATGCCGGGCCGACTCGTCATGTCGGTGGAGCAGGCGTCCTTCGATGCCTGGATCCGCTACTACCGACCGGACGAGAACTCGCCGAACGTGGCGATCAGCTACTACACGAAGGGGGCGGTGCTCGGCTTCCTGCTCGACGCGCGGATTCGCACGGTCACGCGCGGGGCGAAGTCGCTCGACGACGTGATGCGCGCCGCCTACGCGCGGTACTCGGGGGCGAAGGGCTACACGCCCGATGAATTCCGCGCGGTGGCCGAGGAGGTCGCCGGCACCTCGCTCAGGTCGTTCTGGGCGGCGTATGTCGAGGCTCCCGGTGAGATCGACTACAACGAGGCGCTCGAGACGTTCGGCGTCCGGTTCCGGCAGCCTGATGGGGCCGGGCGCGCCTGGCTGGGCGTCTCGACGCGCAATGACGCAGGTCGCCTGCTCGTGACGCAGGTGCGCCGCGGCACGCCGGCGTACGACGCCGGCCTGAATGTCGACGACGAGATCCTCGCGGTCGACGAGGTGCGGGTGCGGGCCGATCGCTGGGACGGACGCCTCGCGCAGCAGGTCCCGGGTGACGTCGTCACCCTGCTCGTCGCGCGGCGCGATGAACTGGTCCGGATCACGGCCACCCTCGGCACCGACCCCGGCCGCTGGTTCCGCCTCGAACTGCAGCCGACGCTGTCCGATGCCCAGCGCGCCACCATGGCGCACTGGATGGGCGTCTAGGCGCCGCGCGTGCCATCCGTGGACGCCCCGTGCCGATGAGGTTCGACCCGGAATACGTCTCGCAGGTCCTCAACGAGAACTTCGAGGACGCGAAGACGCTGTTCCTCGAGCCGCTCATCGCGATCCACTACGCGCACCTGGTGATGCTCGCCGAGTGCCGCATCGTCAGCGCCGACGACGCGCATCGCCTGCGCGACGCGCTCGACACCATCTCGCCGGCGGAGATCCGCGCCACCCGGTACGACGGGACGTGGGAAGACCTGTTCTTCTACGTCGAGCAGATCGTGGTCGGCGCCTGCGGCGAGGATGTCGCCGGCCGCCTGCACACCGCCAGGAGCCGCAACGACATCGACATGACGATGTACCGCATGCGGCAGCGGGAAGACATCCTCGCACTCGTCCGCGCGACGCTCGGCCTGCGGCGGGCGCTGCTCTCGCTCGCGTCGCGGCACCGCGAGACCGTCTTCGCCGCGCACACGCACACGCAGCCCGCCCAGCCGACCACGATCGCGCACTACCTGCTCGGATTCATCGAGGAGCTCGAGCGCGACGTCGTGCGTCTGCGCGCGGCGTACGCGAGCACGAATCGGTCGCCGCTCGGCGCCTGCGCGATCACCGGCACCGGCTTCCCGATCGACCGGCAGGCGACCAGCGACCTGCTCGGGTTCGACGCCCCGACCGGCAACACCTACGGCAGCATCGCGACGGTCGACTACATGCTCGAGAGCGCGTCGGCCACCGGCGTGCTGATGGCCGGTCTCGGCCGCGTCGTGCAGGACCTGCTGCTCTGGTGCACGATGGAGTTCGGCTACCTGCGGCTGGCCGAGGGCTTCGTGCAGGCGAGCAGCATCATGCCGCAGAAGCGGAACCCGGTCGCCCTGGAGCATGCGCGCGCCATTGCCAGCAAGGCGCTCGGGCAGGTGTCGGCGATCATGCTGAGCGTGCACAACACCCCGTTCGGCGACATCGTCGACACCGAGGACGACCTGCAGCCGCTCATCGCGTCGATGTTCCGCGACGCGCTCCGAGCCGTGACGCTCGTGGGCGCCGCCATGCGGACCGCCGAGTTCGACGTGGCGCGCCTGAAGGCCCGCGCGGCGGAAGGGGGCACGACCACGACCGAGCTCGCCGACCACCTGGCGCGCACGCACGGCATGCCATTCCGCACGGCACACGCCATAGCCGGCGGCCTGCTCGCCGGGCTGCGCGAGGCGCCGTCGCGCCCGGCCGCGGACGTGCTCGCCG
>CANIAI010000118.1 GCA_947465275.1 Acidobacteriota bacterium
CGGGGTCATCCAGAGCTCGAGCTGCTGCACCCAGGGCGAGCCGGCCGTCACGGTCTGACTCTGCGTCTGGTCGCCGCGCACCGGCTGCTGGCCGCCGCCGCGCGGCGGGTTCTCGAACTGGGCGCGCACGCGGTCGGTCTTGATCGCGTTCTTGTCGTAGTCGATCTGGCGCGTGTAGCTCTTCACCGTGAAGCGCGGCCAGGGCGAGGCAGGGTCGAAGTGCTGGCCGAGCACGAAGTCGTTCCCGCTGCCCGAGTACTGCAGCGTGCGGAGGGCGCCCATGGCGGCCGACGCGGCGGCCAGCGCCTGCTGGGCGTCAGGCGCGCGCTGGGCGAAGGTCACCGCACCGGTGAGACACAGAGCCGAGACGATCAGAACCGCGGACAGCTTGCGCATGAATCCTCCTGAAGGACGAGGGCCGGGGTCAGTCGAGGTGCGCCTTCTCCGAGTCGCCCATCTCGACGCCGCCGGCGGGAAAGTATTCCTTCCACCGCCGCGACACGAGCGCCGCCGTCTCGGGGTCGCACGACAGCTCCTTCGGGTAGGGCGGCTTCATGCGGGCATCGATGACGACCGGGCCGGAGTAGGCAATGTGGTTCCGGACGATCCGCCGCTCGCGGGCGTGGATGTCGGCTCCCGGCTCGAAGCGCGTGAACGTCGTCCAGAGGAAGTTCATGTCGCTCGCGGCGGCGCGCTTCGCGTCGTCGGTGAGCACCACGAGCATCCAGTCGGCGAACGCGGGATGCGCGGCCACGCGGGTCGCGATGTCGGGGTCGGCCTCGTAGTTCGGGACGCCGACGACGACGCAGCCGGGGCAATAGACGCGGACGTCGTTCACCCCCTGCGGCACCTCGGCGGCCGAGAACTGCTTCGACAGCGTGCGCACCGGGTTCCCCATCCCGACCCACACCCCCTTCGACCCCTTGTTCACCGACGGGCCGGTGTAATCGAGCGTGTCCATCGACAGGTTCGAGAAGACGTAGAGGTCGGTCTCCGGATGCGTGCGCTCGAGGATGTGCGTGAGCACCTGCCGGAAGTTCTTCAGGTCGACGTGCTGGTCGGTGAGCAGCAGGAACTTGGTGAGCGACAGCTGCCCCTCGCCGAGGATGCGGAAGGCGCTCGCCATGCTCTCGCGCGCGTAGCGCTCCTTCACCACCGCGCCGCTCAGCGAGTGGTAGCCGGTCTCGCCGTACGACCAGAGCTGCTCGACGCCGGGCATCACGAGCGGGAAGAGCGGTGACAGCAGTTCCTGGAGCAGGTCGCCGATGTAGAAGTCTTCCTGCCGCGGCTTGCCGACGACGGTCGCAGGATAGATCGCGTCGGCGCGGTGCGCCATCCGCTGCACGTCGAACACCGGGTAGTCGTGCTCGAGCGAGTAGTAGCCGTAGTGGTCGCCGAACGGACCCTCGGGTCGGCGCACCCGCGGCGCCACCTCGCCCATCAGGGCGAACTCGGCGGTCGCGATGAGCGGATGGGGGCCGTGCCCGTGCACCTGCGGCAGCTTCTCGCCCGCGATGAGCGAGGCCAGCAGCAGCTCGGGAATGTTCTCGGGCAGCGGCGCGATCGCCGAGAGGATCAGCGCCGGCGGACCGCCGAGGAAGACCGTCACCGGCAGCTTCTGGTTGCGCGCCTCGGCGAGGCCGTAGTGATAGCCGCCGCCCTTGCCGATCTGCCAGTGCATGCCGGTCGTCCGCTGATCGTGGACGTGCATGCGGTACATGCCGAGGTTGTGGCCGCGGCGATCGGGATGGGTGGTGTAGACGAGCGGCAGGGTGACGAAGGGGCCGCCGTCCTCGGGCCAGCAGGTGAGCGCCGGCAGGCGGTCGAGGCGCACCTGCGAGGTGACGCGCTCGACCACCGGCCCGGTGGCGACCTTCCGCATGCCGACCTTCAGCAGATCCAGCCCGACGTCGCGTGCGCCCCAGAGGGCGGCGGGCGTCGGCGGCAGCAGCGTCTCGGCGAGCTCGACGAGCCGCCGGATCAGCCGGAGCGGCCGCTCGCCGAAGGCGAGCTCCGCCCGGCGCGCCGTGCCGAACAGGTTCGTGACGAGCCTGAAGTCGGAGCCGGTGACGTTGGTGAAGAGCAACGCCGGCCCGCCCGCCGCGATGACGCGGCGGTGGATCTCTGCCGCCTCGAGCCGCGAGGCGACGGGCGCCTCCACCGTGACGATGTCGCGGTCACGGCGGAGACGGTCGATGAAGGTGCGGAGGTCTGGAAACGACACGTTACATGTTCATCGGTTCGTCGGCGCTGCCCCCGTAAATCGCCGGAACCTTCGAGCCCATCGGGCGGAGGTAGGCCGCGAGCTGGCCGCGGTGGTGGATACCGTGGTTGTTGGCGAGCGGCAGGTACGCCGCAGCCGGCAGCTGCATCATGCCGAAGAAGTCGACGGTGCGCGTCAGCTGCTCCGGGGTCATGGCGCGGAGTTCGGCAATCTTCGCCGGGTAGGCCTTCTTGTAGAACTCGACCACCTCGTTGACGCTGCCGAACGTCGGACCGCCCTCGCCGCCCATCGCGAACTTGCCCGTGATGATGCTGTCGAGGAACCAGATATCGGACGTGGCGATGTGCGTCGCCAGGTCCCACGCCGTGCGCGACTTCTCGTCGGGCTTGTATTCCTTGTTGTCGTCACGAACCGCCGCCAGCACCTTGCAGGTGGTGGTGAATTCGCGCTCGAGCGACCCCGCGAACGTCTCGACGAGGAACTTGGCCTGTGCTCCGTCCATTCGACTCTCCTTCAGCAGCCGGTGGCTGCCATCAGCGTGTGAGCTTGCGGTACTTGATGCGGTGCGGCGTGTCCGCCTCGGTCCCGAGGCGACGCCGGCGGTCGGCCTCGTAGTCCTGGTAGTTCCCCTCGAACCAGACCACCTTGCTGTCGCCCTCGAAGGCGAGCATGTGGGTGGCGATGCGGTCGAGGAACCAGCGGTCGTGGCTGATGACCACGGCGCAGCCGGCGTAGTTGAGCAGCGCTTCCTCGAGGGCGCGCAGCGTGTCGACGTCGAGGTCGTTGGTCGGTTCATCGAGCAGCAGCAGGTTCGACCCCTTCTGCAGCAGCTTCGCGAGCTGGACGCGGTTGCGCTCACCGCCCGACAGCGTGCCGACCTTGCGCTGCTGCTGGCCGCCCTTGAAGTTGAACCACGAGACGTAGGCGCGCGACGCCACCGTGCGCTTGCCGACGAGCAGTTCGTCCTGGCCGCCGGTGATCTCCTCGAAGACGGACTTGCTGCCATCGAGGCTGTCGCGACTCTGGTCGACGTAGCCGAGCTGCACCGTGTCGCCGAGCCGCAGCGTGCCCTCGTCGGGCGTCTCGGTGCCGGTGATCATCCGGAACAGCGTCGTCTTGCCGGCGCCGTTCGGCCCGATCACGCCGACGATGCCGCCGCGCGGCAGGGTGAAGCTGAGATCCTCGAACAGCAGCTCGTCGCCGAACGCCTTCTTCAGCCCGCGCGCCTCGACGACGATGTCGCCGAGCCGGGGGCCCGGCGGAATGTAGATCTCGACCTGCTCGATCTTCTTGGCCGAGTCTTCGTTGAGCAGTTCCTCGTACGCGCTGAGACGCGCCTTGCCCTTGGCCTGACGGGCGCGCGGCGCCATCCGGATCCACTCGAGCTCGCGGGCGAGCGTCTTCTGCCGCTTGCTCTCGCTCTTCTCTTCCTGCGCGAGCCGGTCCTGCTTCTGCTCGAGCCACGACGAGTAGTTCCCCTTCCAGGGAATGCCCTCGCCGCGATCGAGTTCCAGGATCCATTCGGCCGCGTTGTCGAGGAAGTAGCGATCGTGCGTCACGGCGACGACGGTGCCCTTGTATTCCTTCAGGAACCGTTCGAGCCAGGCCACCGACTCGGCGTCGAGGTGGTTGGTCGGCTCGTCCAGCAGCAGCAGGTCGGGCGACTGCAGCAGGAGCCGGCAGAGCGCCACCCGGCGGCGTTCACCGCCCGAGAGCTTCGTGACGTCGGCGTCAGGCGGGGGGCAGCGGAGCGCGTCCATCGCGAGATCGAGCTGCGAGTCGATGTCCCACGCATTGACGGCGTCGATCCGGTCCTGGAGCTTTCCCTGCTCGTCGAGGACCTTGTCCATCTCCTCGGGGGAGAGGTCTTCCCCGAGCTTCATGTTGATCTCGTCGTACCGGTCGAGCAGCGCCTTGATCTTCGCCACGCCTTCCTCGACGTTGCCCTTGACGGTCTTCGTCGGGTCGAGCTGCGGCTCCTGGTGCAGGAAACCGACGGTGATGCCGTCGGCCGGGTAGGCCTCGCCGATGAACGACGTGTCCTCGCCCGCCATGATCTTCAGCAGCGAACTCTTGCCCGAGCCGTTGAGGCCGAGCACGCCGATCTTGGCGCCGGGGAGGAACGAGAGCCAGATGTCGTTGAGAACGCGGGCGTCGGGAGGATGCACCTTCCCGAGCCCCTTCATCGTGTAGATGTACTGCATGCGCGAACGACCAGTATACCGTCGCCGCCCCGGTCAGTTCTTCGACTCGGGGTTCAGGGTGATCACCGTATAGCGGTCGGTCGGGAAGTACTTCCGCAACGCCGCCCCGACGTTCTCGACGGTCAGCGAGTCGGCCCGTTCCAGCCGCTTCGTGACGCGGGCGGGATCCCAGCCGTACAGGTGCAGCGTCTGCAGCGAGTTGAGCCAGTAGCCATTCTGCCGCAGCGCCGTCTCGAGGTCGCGCTTCTCGGTCTCCTTCAGCTTCTGGACGTCGTCGGCGTTCGGCCCCTCCTTCTGGAGCCGCTGCACCTCGGTGATGACGGCGGTCACCAGCTTCTCGACGTTCTCGGGGGCGCTGCCGAACTGCACGCTCGTCGTGCCGTAGCCCTTCTGCGGCTGGGTGTTCGAGAAGCCGACGCCGACGCTGTAGGTGCCGCCGAGTTCCTCGCGCAGGATGTCGCGCAGCTTCATCTCGAGCAGGTCGCTCGCCGCGTTCACCCGGTGCATCTCGAGTTCGTCGAGCCCCGTGTCGGCGAAGAAGCTCATGACGGTCTGGCTCTTCGGGTCCTGCCCCTTCCGCACGTCCTCGCGCTTCACGCCGGTGGGGAACGTCAGGCGGACGTCACCATAGGTCGACGTGGCACGCCCCTGTGACGGCAGCGACGCCACGTACTTCTCGAGCACCGGCGTGATCTGCGCCTCGGTGAACGCGCCGACCACGAAGAGGGTGAAGTCGGCGGCGTTGGCGAAGCGGGCCCCGTAGAAGGCGGCCATCTTCGCCGGGTCGAGGGCGTCGACGTCCTCGATGCGGAGCGGACGCGCGGTGTAGTGGTTCTCGGTGTTCACCAGCCGCAGGCGTTCGCCGAACACGGCATTCGGGCTCTGCCCCTGGTTCGCGAGCGCGGCCCGCAGGCGGCGCTTCAGCAGTTCGAACCCCTCGGTCGTGTGCGCCGGCGCGGTGACGTTCAGGTAGAAGAGCTGGAAGGCCGTCTCGAGATCGGCCGGGGTCGACGACCCCGACACGCCATGCGTGCTCGTACCGATGTACGGCGAGGCGCTCGCAATCTTCCCGGCCAGCAGCTTGTCGAGATCCACAGGGGTCAGGTCGCCGAGCCCCGACAGGCCGACGAGCGTCGTCGCGAACGACGCGTTGCGGTAGTCGTCGGGCGGCGCCAGCGAGCTGCCCCCCTTCGCGTAGGCGGTGAACACCACCTGGTCGTTCTTGAAGTCGGTCGGCTTCAGCCACGCCTGCACGCCGTTCGAGAGCGTGAGCACGGTCACGCCGACCTCGGGCATCTGCCGGCGCGCGGTGACGGTCCCCGGCGTCGGGGCGCGGGCGAGCAGTTCACGTCCCGCGAGGTCGTCTTTCCAGGGAGAGACCTCCGCGGCGGCGCCACGGGTCAGCGCCGACGAGAGACCGGCCACCGTCACCGGCGTCACGCCGGCCTTCTCGGGGGCGGTCGAGAGCACGACCCGGTCGGTGTCGGGCACCAGGGTCTTCACGAGCGCGGCGGCTTCGGCCGCCGTGACCGTCGGGACGAAGCGCCGCGCGAGCCGCACCTCGACCTCGATCCCCGGCGCCGGCTCCCCTTCCAGGAACAGGTTCACCAGTTCGTTCACGAAGCCGTTGCTCTCGGCCTTGTCCCGTTCGGCGTAGCTCCGCTCGTACGACGCGAGCATCTCCTTCTTCCCCCGGTCGAGCTCGCCGGCGCCGAAGCCGAACCGGCGGACGCGCGAGACTTCCTGCATGAGCGCCGCGAGCCCCTGCTCGATCTGGCCGTCCTGCACGCGGGCCGAGAGGGTGAACGCGTCGAGCGTCCGCCCGAGGTTGCCCTCGCCGGTCGAGGCGCCGAGGAACGGCGCGTCGGCGCGCCGGGCGATCTCGCCCATCCGCGCGTTCAGCATGTTGTGGACGAGCGAGAGCACGGTCGACCGCCGGTAGTCGGCCTCGGTGCGCAGCCGCTCCCGCGGACGCTTCTGGATCACCGTGACCGACGACCCCTGGGCCTCGCGGTCGGTGACGATGGCGTAGCGCGTCTCGCGGTGCGGCGGAATCGGGTAGAGCGGCCGCGGCACGGCGGGGCCCTGCGCCGTGAGCGGACCGAAGTGCTCGCGCAGCAGCACCTCGATGGCCGCCGGGTCGATGTCGCCGACCACGATCACCCCCATGCGCTCGGGGCGGTAGTGGGTGCGGTAGAAGTCGCGCAGCCGCTGCGGGGTGAACGTGCGCAGCGTCTCGGGCAGGCCGATCGGGAGCCGCTGGGCGTACCGGGACGTCCCGTAGATGATCGGGTCCTGCACGGTCTGCACGCGGGAGCCGACCCCCTGGCGTCCGCGCCATTCCTCGATGACGACCCCGCGCTCCTTGTCGATCTCCTTCGTGTCGAGCGTCATGCCGCCCGCGAAGTCACCGAGCGCCTGCAGTCCGCGCGAGACCACGCCGTCGCGGTCGGTCGGGACGTCGATCATGTAGACCGTTTCGTCGTAGCTCGTGTAGGCGTTCAGGTGCGGACCGAAGCGCGAGCCGATTGACTCGAGGTAGGTGACGAGCTCACCCGGCTTGAAGTGCGTGGTGCCGTTGAACGCCATGTGCTCGAGCACGTGCGCGAGCCCGCGCTGGTCGTCGGCCTCGTCGATCGAGCCGGCCTTCACCGCGAGCCGGAGTGACGCGCGCTTCTCGGGACGGCCGTTCTTCCGGATGTAGTACGTCAGCC
>CANIAI010000119.1 GCA_947465275.1 Acidobacteriota bacterium
AAGGCGGCGGCGTCACGCATGCCGACGGCGCGGACGCAGCGCATCGGCGGCAAGGCGTACACCGTCATCACCTTCACCGGCGAGAACGGCGCCAAGGTGAACGGCTACCTCAACGACCAGAACCTGGTCGAGCGGGTCGAGACCTGGATCGACAACGCGATGTACGGCGACCTGCAGTGGGAGGCGGTCTATTCCGATTACCAGGCCGCCAACGGCGTGCAGGTGCCGCGCCACGTGGTGCAGCGCCAGCTCGGATGGCCCATCCTCGACATCACCGTCACCGACGTGAGGCCGAACGCCGAGGTGAACATCGCGCCGGCCCCCGTGCCGCCCGCGGCCACTGCCCCGGCTGCCGCCGCGGCGGTGCCGTCAGAGAAGCTCAGTGACGGCGTCTACCTGATTCTCGGCGGCTACGCGAGCATCGCCGTCGACTTCAAGGACTACATCGTCATCGTCGAGAGCGCGCAGAGCGAGGAGCGCGGCCTCCAGGTGATCACCGAAGCGAAGCGGCTGATTCCGAATAAGCCGATCCGCTACGTCATCAACACACACCACCACGTCGATCACTCGAGCGGCCTCCGGCCGATGGTCGCCGAGGGGGCGACCATTGTGACCCACGAAATCAACAAGCCGTGGCTCGAGAAGGTGTTCGCGTTCCCGCACACGCTGAACCCGGACCGGCTCGCGAAGGCGCCGCGCAAGGCACAGTTCGAGCTGGTGAAGGAGAAGAAGGTGATGACGGATGGGAACCACGTCATCGAGATTCATCACATGCAGGGCAACGGGCACAACGCCGGCCTGCTGATGGTCTACCTGCCGAAGGAGAAGGTGCTGCTCGAGGCCGACGCCTACAACCCGGCGGCGAACCCGAACGCGCCGGCGCCGACGCCCGTGAGCCCGTACACGTCGAACCTGGTGACGGAGATTGCCCGGCTGAACCTCGACGTGCAGCGCCTCATCCCGGTGCACTACCCGGCCGACAACCGCGTCGTGACGCGGGCCGAGCTGATGCGCATCGCGAACCCGGGGACCAACTGAGGCGGGCTGAGGGAGACCGATGCACAGGACTGACGTGACGCGACGGCGCTTTCTCGACGCGGTGGCTCGCGTGGCGCTGTCTGCGGGTGCGCTTCGCGCATACCCGCTGTTCGCCCAGGCGGCATCCGGCTCCGAACGCCTGATCGTTCACTCGACCCGGCCGGGCGATCGCGAGACGCCGGTGTCGCTGCTCGATTCGTGGCTGACGCCGAACGACCGCTTCTACGTGCGGTCGCACTTCTACACGCCCGTGGTCCAGGAAGACACCTGGCGGCTGGTGGTGGACGGTGACGTCGACCGGCCGCTGCAGCTCACGTTGGCTGACCTCAAGGCGATGCCGGCAACGGCCCTCGTCGCGACGCTCGAATGCGCGGGGAACGGCCGCGCCCTGTTCCAGCCGCCGGTGGCGGGCATCCAGTGGGCAAAGGGCGCGGTTGGCACCGCACGGTGGCGCGGCGTTCGCCTGGCCGATGTGCTGCGGCGCGCGGGACTCCGGCCCGCCGCGCGGCATGTCTGGCTCGACGGCGGCGACGTGGGCGTCGGCCGTGCACCGGACTTCGTGAGGAACCTGCCTCTCGGCAAGGCCCTTCATCCCGACACGCTGCTCGCGTGGGAGATGAATGGCGAGCCGCTGCCGGTCGATCACGGGTTTCCGTTGCGGGTGATCGTCCCCGGATGGGAAGCGGCCTATTCCGTGAAGTGGCTGACGCGCATTCAGGCCTCCGCTCGCGAGCATGAGGGCTTCTTCGTGCAGTCGGCCTATCGGTACCCGAAGCGGCCCGTCGCGCCGGGCGGCACGGTCGCCCCGGCCGACACGGCCCCGATGGTCGGCCTTCCCGTGAAGTCGGTCATCACGTCACCGGGCGACGTCACGATTGCGACCGGTCTCACCGCCATCACCGGGTTCGCCTGGGTGGGAGATGGCGAAATCGCGCGAGTGGACGTCTCCGTCGATCGCGGACGGACGTGGTCGCCCGCCCGGCTCGGCACCGACCGGGCTCCCTGGGCGTGGCGACAGTTCACGTACGCGTGGCGCGGCACGGAGCCTGGCGCCTACGTGGTGCTCTCACGTGCGACCGATACGCGGGGCCGCTCGCAGCCGCTCGTGGCCGAATGGAATCCGGCGGGCTACCTGTGGAACGCCGTGGACCAGCAGCGAGTCACCGTCCAGGCCCGCTGACATGCGTATCTGGCCGATTCTGCTGGGGGTTACGCTCGGCTGCGCGGCGGGCATCACGTTGGGCGCGAGCCCCGCCGCGATGCAGAACACGCCCGCCTCCGCTGACCAGCGCCCGCTTCCGGATGGCGAGGGCCATGACCTCCTCACCGCACGCTGCCTGGTGTGCCACGCCGACACCCTCATCAGGGAGCAGCGGCTGGCGGGGCCGGCATGGGGTCGCGAGGTGGACAAGATGATCGGCTGGGGCACGGTCCTGGACGCCACCGAGCGAGGGCAGGTCGTCGCCTACCTGACGAAATACTTCGGGCCCTCGACGGATGCCGGCGCGCCTGCAGAGGGTGACTCGGCTGCGCTCGTCAGCCGCTGCCTCGGTTGTCACGACACGCGCCTGATCGAGACGCAGCGCCTGTCCGCCGCGGGGTGGCGGCGTGAGATCGACAAGATGGTCGGATGGGGCGCGAGTCTCAGCGAGCCCGAGCGCGACCGCCTGAGCGACGACCTGTCCCGCCGGTATCCACGATAGGCGGCGACCTTACTCCGACCCGTCCGCGCGACTGACCTGGAGTTCGCGCTCGCCGCCGACGACGCGCAGCTGGATGCGCCACGGGTTGCAGCACACCTCGCAGTCCTGCACGAAGGTCCCGCGGACGTCCGGCTCCACGTAGATCTCCACGTCCTCGCCGCAATACGGGCAGGTCACCATCAACGGTTCATCCATCCTAGCGCCCGCCCACCGGCAGCTCGCCTGATGCGACCGCGGCGATGAGCCGCGTGATCAGGAAGAGGCGCGGCTCGATCGACGACACCTCGACGTACTCGGCGTCATTCGAGTGCGCGCCGAAGCCCTTCAGCCCGAATCCTTCCAGCACGGCCCCCTGCGTCTTCATCGCGGCGAAGGCCGCGTCGGTGCCGCCGCCGTTCGGCTCATCGCTCACCACCAGCGTCTTTCCGATCTCGGCGTAGGCACGGCGGGCGAACTCGGCGGCTCGCCGCGACTGCTCGCGCACCGGCATCGGCGGGAAGAACTCCTCGAAGGCCAGGGTCACGGTCGTCCCGGGAACCAGCTGGTTGCGGATTCGCCGCTGCATCTCCGCCTTCACCGCATCCAGGTCTGACAGGCGCACGGCGCGCATGTCGGCAATCGCCTTCGCGTCGGCCGGAATGGCGTTGGCGACACTGCCGGCGTTCGAGAGCGTCCAGTTCACCTTCACGCCGGTCGCCGGGTTCGACAGGTCGCGCATCTGCAGCATCTGGTGCGACAGCTCGTAGAGGGCGTTGAGTCCCTTTTCCGGGGCAACGCCGGCGTGTGACGCCCGTCCCTTCACCGTCAGCACGGCCAGCTCGATGCCCATGGTGGCGAGCCGCACGCTGTCCTCGGCCCCCGCCCCCTCGAACGAGAAGGTGACGTCGTGCTCCGCGGCGGCCGCGGTAATCTGCGCGCGCTCGCCGGGCGAGGCGACCTCCTCGTCTGGGCTGATGAACACCGTGATCAATCCATAGCGGTCGATCCCCAGTGCCTTCAGCATGGCGAGCGTGTGCAGCACGACGGCGACGCCATGCTTGTCGTCGGCGATGCCGAGCCCCCATGCGCGGTCACCCTCGACGCGGAACGGCTGCTGGGCCAGCATGCCGCGCTGATAGACCGTGTCCATGTGCGCGAGCAGCAGGATGCGGGCGGTGCCGCGCCCGCGGAAGCGCGCGACCACGCTGTTGGCGATGCGCGCGGGGGTGTTCTGGAACCGCGGCATGTCGGCGGCGGGCGGCAGGAAGGCGACCTCACCCCCGAGCGCGCGGAGGCGTCCGCCAATCAGCTCACCGATGCGTGTCACCCCTTCGTAGTCGCTGCTGCCCGACTCGATGTTCACGAGGTCGCGCATCGTGTCGAGCAGCGGCTGCTTCTCGCGGGTGGCCGCCGCGCGGATGGCGTCGGCGGACTGCGCCGAGGCCCCCGCGATCGGGAGGGCGCCGAGCAGAGCCAGCGCGAGCGCAACGGCGCGGAGGCGGGAGACGTGGCTGTGGAGCGGCATGGCGGAATTATCCCGCCATTGACCCCTCGGCGGCGAGCAGGTCGGTGCAGGCCTCCACCAGCGCCTGCGGTTCGACCGGCTTGGCGAGGTGGCGGTTGAACCCGGCGGTGAGCACGGCGTCGCGGTCGGCCTCGGTGGCGTGCGCCGTCAGCGCCAGCACCGGCAGGCTGGCGGGGCCGCGCGCGCGCAGGGTCCGGACGAACGAGAGACCGTCCATGCCCGGCATCGCCACGTCGCAGATGATCAGGTCGAACGGCAGGGTCGCCGGCACGCCGGACGACCCGTCATCCGGCACGTCGAGGCGCGCCAGCGCGTCGGCGGCCGAGGCCACCCGCTCGGCGGTGCCGCCACACTGCGTCACCACCTCCGCGACCAGTTCGCGGGCATCAGCCTCATCGTCGACCACGAGAATGCGGCGTCCGCGGAGCGCATCGGCCGGCAGCCGCTCGGACCGGAGCCTGACGGCGCGGGTCGCCACCGCGTCGTCACGCGCCGCCATCGGCAGGCGCAGGGTGAACGTCGCGCCGCGATTGGCGCCGTCGCTCGCGGCCTGCAGGCTGCCGGCGTGCAACTCCGCCAGGCTGTGCGCGATAGAGAGCCCGAGGCCGAGACCGCCATGCTGCCGGGCGAACGAGGCATCGGCCTGGCGGAACCGCTCGAACACGTGCGGGAGGAAGGCCGGGTCGATGCCGATGCCGGTGTCGCACACCGCCAACCGTGCGTGCCCGTGCTCGGTGGAGAGCCGCACGTCGACCTGGCCGCCGGCGGGGGTGAACTTCACCGCGTTCGACAGCAGGTTCCAGCAGACCTGCTGCAGGCGGTTCGGGTCACCCTTCACGAATACCGGGTCGGCGGGCAGAGCCACCTGCAGGCGCACCCCCTTGGTATCGGCGGTCGGGCGCATCACGCCGACCGCAGCTCCGACGGTGTCCCGCAGGTCGAGCCGCTGCATCTCGAGCTGGACACGCCCCGAGACGATGCGGCTCATGTCGAGCAGGTCTTCGACCAGCCGCGACTGGGCCACCGCGTTCCGCTCGATGACGGCCACCGCGTGGCGGAGTCGTTCGGGCGAGAGCTGCCCCTGCTGGATGATGTGGGCCCAGCCGACGACCGCGTTGAGCGGCGTCCGCAACTCGTGGCTGAGGCTGGCGAGGAACTCGTCCTTCAGCCGGTTCACCCGCTCGGCCTCGGCGCGCGCCGCGCGCTCGCGTACGAGCAGCTCCTGCACCCGCGCCGACGCCTCGCCGACGGCCGCCTCCGACGCCTCGGCCCGCATGCGGGCCCGCACCTGCATCCAGGTGAGCACGGTCAGCAGCAGGGCGATCACGGCACCGCCGCTCATCACGCCGAGAGGGGTGGCGGCGGTGCCGGTTCCTGCAGGCAGGGCGGCCGAGGTGATGGCCGCCGTCCAGCGGCGACCCTCGACCTCGAACGACCGCGTCGTGGAGAGGGCGTCAGGCGCGGCCGCGCCCCCCCCGGACTCATACAGCGTCGGGCCGCCAGCGGCTCCGTCGTACAGCGTGAAGTCGATGGCGAGATCGGGCACGGCGCCGAGGACGCCGGTCAGCAGGTCGCCGGCGCGGAACGGGCTGAAGATGAAACCGGTGAGCCGGGCCCGCCGCGCCTCGATGGTCGGCGGGATGTCGCCCCCGTCATAGATCGGCAGGTAGATCAGGAAGCCCTGCTGCTTCTCGCCGTCGATCTCCTGCACGAGGGTGACCGCGCCGGAGGCGGCCGGCTCCCCGGTGTCGCGGGCCCGCGCCATCGCCTCGCGCCTGGTCGGCTCGCTGAACATGTCGTAGCCGACGGCCGCGCGGTTCCGGCGGTCGAGCGGCTCGATGTAGAGGATGGCGTGGCGCTCGCCTTCCGGGTACCCGGCGGGCGTGGCCGCGGGCCAGACGCGGAAGGAGGTATCGCCGAGCTGCCGCTGCTGCTGGACGACGGCTTGAAGCTCACCGGTGCGGATGCGGCGGGTGAAGCCAATCCCCTGGATGCCGGGGTACTGCTCCTGAATCTCGAGACGCGTCACGAACCGGCGGAACTCCTCCGGCGTCAGGGCGCCCCTGGCGGCCTCCGCGCCAGCCCCGGCGCGGAGCATGGCAACGTAGGTGTCGATGCGGCCCAGGATGGCGACGCCGAGCCGATCGGCGGCGGCGGCGAAGCGGTCACGCGCCTGCGCCGCGAGCGCGGCGCGAATCTGCAGCGCGGCGACGCCGCTGGCCGCCAGGCTGACGACCAGGACGATGCCCGGGAAGAGATACGGGCGAAGCGCGCGGCGGCTCAGCCAGGCCACGCCGGGAGTCTAATTCACGGCGTTCGGCATCGCGAGGGTGAACGGGGCGATGACCGCCTCGAACTTCTCACCGCTGCCGCCGACCACCATGTGAAAGGTGCCGTGCATGGAGCCGACCGAAGTCTTGAGCGGGCAGTAGCTGGTGTATTCGAACAGCCCGCCGGGCGGCAGCACCGGCTGCTCGCCGACGACCCCCGGTCCGGAGACCCGCTCCACCTCGCCATCGGCGTCGGTGATGACCCACTCACGCGAAATCAGCTGCACCGTCTCGTCACCGACGTTCGAGATCCGGACGTGGTAGGCGAAGAAATACGAATCGTCCCGGGGTGAGCTTCGCTCGGGGACGTAGAGGCTCTCGACCTGCACCCGCACGCCGCGCGTCGTGGAGTCCGAAATGCGGATGCCCTGGGAACCGGTGTTGGCGTCGTGCGTCATCGTGTCGCTCACCCATCGATTCTACCTGCCCCGGCGCCCCCGCGCCGGAGAACCCCGCTCCCGGGCTGCACATCACGGCCCAAAGATGGACAGCGGCGGCTGCTGATAGCATGCAGGGTGATGCGACCGGGACGGATGATGTCAGGGGAAGGGCGCGGGCACGGG
>CANIAI010000120.1 GCA_947465275.1 Acidobacteriota bacterium
GTCGCTCCGCTCGTACCCTGTCGCTCCCCGAGCGCGTAGATCCGGATCCGCTCCCCCGGTTGTCAGGCGCGAGACACGTTCGAGCTGATTCGTGGGTCCGGAAACGCAGGGGCGGAACGCGCTCGGATGAATCGGCTGCGCTCCCGTTCCGGCTCCATGGCTCACGTGTCGCCTGACATCCCCCTGGCATACGCGCCGGCTATCCGCGGCGCCCGCCCCCGCCGCGCTCCCTGACGGTCACCCACAGGGCGGCGTGCGGCAGGTGCGCCCGCTGCGCGCGGCACTGCGTGCGCGCAGGGCGTCTGTGCTTCTCGATCGCTCTCCGTGCCCGCATCGCCCTGTGTGACGCGGGCGAGCGCTCCATTGCGCACGGTGAGTCGGAGAACACGCCGCTGGGTCAATCGTCAGCAGGAGAGCTTGGAGCGAAGCGACGCGTCGAGACGTATGGGCTCGTGGAGGGTGGAGCGGGGGTGCCAGTGGGCGCCGGCGTATGCCAGGCCGGCGGCTGGCGACGCGCGAGCCATGGAGCCGGAACGGGAGCGCAGCCGATTCATCCGAGCGCGTTCCGCCCCTGTGTTCTCGGGCGATGGAATCAGCTCCCCTGTGTCTCGCGCCTGTCAGCCGGGGTAGCGGATCCGGTTCTACGCGCTCGGGGAGCGTCAGGGTGCGAGCGGAGTGACCGTTCCCGGCCGCAGCATCCGACGGCGCCGGCTGGTGCCCCCGCTCCGCCCCTTCATGGGGTGCTCCAACGGCTCGATCTTCGCGTTGACCCCCTCGACTTACGCGAAACAGGGCACGAGTTACGTGAAGAGGGGCTCGATGTTCATGAAAAACCCCTCGCGGCACAGGGTTTGTCGGCCGCGCGACGCGAAGAGGGGCTGGGTCCTGAGCGCGAGGGTGACGATGCACGGCTTCGAGGCCTCGATGCACGGTTCGGGGGCCTCGATGTTCAGGAATGGCACGGGAAGTTCGTTCGATTTGTGCCGAAGCACAGCTCGCGGGTGCTGAGGTCCGAGTTGCGGCTCCTGCGACGCGGGATCCTGTGCAGCGGGCACGTTCTTCATGCAGGACGTCGGGCGTACTCGCAGCGTCGGCGGCACCGCATATAAGATCGTCCGCATGGCAGCACCGGACGCAAAGGCGAAGGGCGGGCTCGAGGACGTCGTCGCGACCTCCTCGGCGATCTGTTGGCTCGACGGCGACCGCGGCATCCTCGCCTATTGCGGCTACGACATCCACGACCTGGCGCGCTTCGCCACGTTCGAGGAGGTCTGCTACCTGCTGTGGCACCGGCGGCTGCCGACCCGCGCGGAGCTGGGCGACCTGCAGTCGCAGCTCGCGGCGGCGCGCCCGCTGCCCGAGCCGGTGATTCGGCTGATGCGGATGCTCCCGCCGTCCGACGGCATGGACGCGCTCCGCACCCTCACCTCGGCGCTCGCGCACTACGACCGCGAGGCGTCCGACACCTCACCGCAGGCGCAGTACCGCAAGGCGGTCCGCCTGACGGCGCAGGTCGGCACGATCGTGGCGACCTGGGGACGGCTCCAGGCGGGCGGCGGCGTCATCGACCCCGATCCGGTGATGGGGCACGCGGCGAACTTCCTCTACATGCTCACGGGACAGCGCCCGAACGGCACCGCCATCAAGGCGTTCGACGTCGCGCTCACGCTGCACGCCGACCACGAGCTGAACGCGTCGACGTTCGCGGCGCGCGTCGCGGCGGCCACGCTCACCGACCTCTACTCGGCGGTGGTCGCGGGCATCGGCACGCTCAAGGGGCCGCTGCACGGCGGCGCGAACGCCGAAGTGATGAAGATGCTGCTCGAGTTCGGGCAGAACGCGACCCCCGAGCGGGTGGAAGATGCCGTGCGCGCGAAGCTGGCGCGCAAGGAGAAGATCCCCGGCTTCGGCCACCGCGTCTACACCACCGAAGACCCGCGTGCGACGCACCTGCGGCAGATGTCGAAGGAACTCGGGAAGCGCGCCGGCAACACGGCCTGGTTCGACATGTCCGAGCGCATCGAGGCGCTCGTGAAGGCCGAGAAGAAGCTGAACCCGAACGTCGACTTCTACTCGGCGTCCACCTACTACACGCTCGGCATCCCGGTCGATCTCTACACGCCGATCTTCGCGGTCAGCCGCGTGTCTGGCTGGACGGCGCACGTGCTCGAGCAGTACGCGAACAACCGGCTGATTCGCCCGCGCGCGGACTACACGGGTCCGCAGTACCCGCAGCGGTTCGTGCCGGTGGAGCAGCGGTAGGACAACGGAAGTCGCTTACTCGGCAAGCTTCCGAAGGGCGTCTCGATACCTATCAGCCGCTTTGGCCGCCACGTCGAGGCTCCGTTCTGTCTCGGCGAACCGGTCGAGCCGCTGATAGAGCTCCGCGTTTCTGCGAATCACGTCCTCGCTCACCTGAGCAAAGCGCGCGTCATTCCCGGCCAGCAGGTCTGAAAGAAGAGCCTGCGCTAGTGCGGACATGGAGATGCCGAGCTGGTCGGCTTCCTGCCGCAGCTTCTCCTCCGCGTGCCCTGTGATGTCGAAGGTCAGAGTCACATCAGCCATTGTCTACCCGCCGTGGACGACCTTGCCGTCCACGATCGTCATCGCCGCCTTGATGCGCCGGATCTCTGCCTCGGGGACGGTGAAGTAGTCGCGGTCGAGCACGACGAGGTCGGCGAGGCGCCCGGGCTCGAGGCTGCCGAGGCGGTCCTCCATCTTCAGGTGCCACGCGCTCTCGCGCGTCCGCAGCCGCAGGGCCTCTTCACGCGTGAGCGACTCGCCAGGATTCACCTGCTGATCGTAGGTGTTGAGTCCGGTCACGACGAAGTGCAGGTGCCGCCACGGGTTCAGCGGCGAGATGTGCGTCGCGTTGCTGAAGAGGCTCTTGCGGATCGGATGCTGGTTGATCGTCCGGAACGCGTGCCCGACGACCACCGACGCGTCACGTGAGTTCACCCAGTTGTTCGCCGCGAGCTGGATGCTGCAGTTCAGCGCGTGCAGCCGGTCGAGCATCGCCGTCGTCACCCAGCCGACGCCGCTCCCGAGAAGATTGACGTTCCAACGAAGCCTGGTGATGTCGACCTCGCGGTTGAGCGCCTCGAGCTGCTCGACGAGCTGCGCGAGCGCGGGGGCGTTGCCCGCATCGTTGTCGCACCGCCATCCCGCTTCGGCGACGAGCCGCTGCGCGGCACGCGTCTGCGCGACTTCCGCGGCGGGCGCCGGCCACTCACCGATCCCCGCGTTGCGGAACATGTCGTCGCCGAAGTACGGCAGCGCGTTCCGCAGGTAGGCCTTCAGCATCGCGTTGTCATCGCGCTCGGCGAAGCAGGTGAAGTCCATCTGCACCCGCATCGGGAGCCGCCCCTCGTTGTAGACGGCGTTCCACGGGTCACGCAGCCGATACGGGTCGACCGCGGCCGAGCCCTGACGCGGATTCAGCGGCGCGAGCGAGTAGATGGTCGACTTGTCGAGCCAGGTGGTGACGCCGACCGAGGTCGAGTAGTTGGCCGTGCGAATCGCGTTGCGCTTGCGGTCGTCGAACGTCTGCAGCCGGCGGAGCAGGTAGAGCGCGCTCATCGACGGCCCGCCCATCGCGGCGGTCGACACGCCGATCGCTCCGTCAGCGGCGACGTGCACCGGCACGTAGTCGGGATGCGGCGCCGCGCCCGCGTCGGCGGCGTCGAAGAAGCGCTTGCCGACGCTGTTGGTGATGGCGGGGCCGTTGAATCCCTGGAAGAGGAAGACCGGGCGGTCGGGGACCGCGTCGTCCAGCTCGCGCAGGGTGGGGAAGCGATGCTCGGCCCAGAGGTTCGGGTTGGCCGCGCCAATCGCGGTGAGCCACTGCCCGTCGGGCAGGTCCTTCCGCTGCGCGGCCAGCATCTCCTGCACCTCGCGGATGTTCGCGGCGCTCTCGAGTTCGAGCACGTGCCAGCCGGGACGGTCAGCCGTGTCGAGGCCGTGCAGGTGCGTCTCGATGATGCCGGGAACGACCGTGCGTCCGCGGAGGTCCATGACGCGGGTGCCGGCGGCGGCCGCATTTGCCTGTGCCGCTGTTCGCGCCGCCTGTGCCCCTGCGCCACGCGCGGGCGCGGTGCCGACGCTGGTGATGCGGCCCCGGCGAATCGTCACGCTGTTCGCGACCGTGTTGCGCGCGTCGAGCGTGTGGATGCGCCCGTTGACGAGGATCAGGTCGTCCGGCGCCGCGGGAGCCGGTGCCTGGCCACGGCCCCGCCCCTGCGCGAGCGCATCGTCAGGGGGCAGCGCACCCGAGGCGAGCCCGAGGCCCGCAGCGGCGGCGGTGCCGAGGAAGGAGCGTCGCGACAGGGGAGTCGACATGGCGCGGGATGGTAGCAGAGGAGCCCTCGGCGAGATGGCCGGTTCTCAGGAGACCCGATGCTGCCAATAGCCCGGACTTCGACGGTCGTGGGCGACCGCCAGCACCCGCAGCTCCGTCTCGGACTGCAGGTAGATGATGTGAAAAGGGAAGCGCTTCACCGGTAGGCGGCGCACCTGAAGATCGACGGGCACCCCGTTGACGGCTGCGCCAGACGTGGGGAAAGCAAGCACCTGTTCTATCGAAGCGTCAACCGCTTGCAGGAACTCGAGCCCGAGCCCCCGGCGCCGGTCTTCGTACCACCGCGCCGCCTCGCTGTACTCGACGTCGGCTTCGCGCTCGAAGCGGACGGGTAGACTCACCGCCTGAGCAGGCCGGCCCGGGCGCGGGCCTGCGCATCTTGCCAGGAAACGCCCTCCGATTCACCGGCAATAACTCGGCGAGCCCGACGCTCGATTTCAGTGGCCCACGCGGCCTGCACGTCGTCGGGGTTCTCGCCGCCGTCCCCGTCGAGGCTGGCCAGCAGTTCGGCGGCGACATCGGCCCGCTCGTCCACCGGCAGGGTCAGAGCGTCCTGAAGCACTTGCTGCGCCCGGGAGGTCATGGTGGGATCTTACACCTCTGGCCACCGGCTACACCGGTGCTGTCATGAGCCTCCATGGCACCACACCTCCGCGTCGCCCGCCCCGTCACCGACGTCCTCCGCACCGACGCGATGTATCGCGCGGGCCTCGGCCTCAGCCGCGTCGGCTCGTTCTTCAACCACGGGGGGTTCGACGGCGTGATGCTCGGCACGCCCGGCGGTGCGTACCACTTCGAGTTCACGTACTGCCGCACGCATCCGGTGCCGCCGACGCCGACGGCTGAGGATCTGCTCGTGTTCTACGTCCCGGACGAGGCTGATTGGCAGGCCCGCTGCGAGGCGATGCTGGCGGCGGGGTTCGTCCAGGTGCCGTCACTGAACCCCTGGTGGGACGCGCGTGGCCGGACGTTCGCCGACCACGACGGCTATCGGGTCGTCATCGAGCGGGCGGCGTGGACAAGCGTCACCCGCCCGCCTCGGCCTTCTGCGCCGCCGCAATGAACCGCTGCCGGCAATTCGAGGCCTCTTCCCGCAGCGCCCGAAAGGCGGGGGTCGCACGGAGCGGCGCGAGCAGCGGGTCTGACTCGACGAGTGGATAGCCGCAGTAGTTGCCGGCGATCGCCTTCTTCAGCATCGCGGCCGCGGCGTCGGTCTGCCCGCAGTAGGCGAGATGGCTCGCCGCGAAGTAGGCGGTCTCGGCGTCAGCATCCCCGGCGGTGGGCGCCTCCGGGCTCGTGGCAGCGGGACGCCCCCCGGCCGCGCATGCGGCAAGCAGCCGCCAGGTGCCCCATTCGGGCAGCTGGTCCTGCGCGACGGCACGGGCCTGCGCCACCCGGCCGTTCCGCACGTCGGCATGCAGCGCCAGCGCGCGCGAGAAGGCAGACCCGTCATCGAGGTGCAGGTAGTTCGTGGTGCGCGCCTCGTCACCGCGCTGGATGAAGACCACCGCGCACGATCGCAGCCCTGACGTGCTGTTCCGAGGGTCGAGCAGGAACCCTTCCTCGCAGTGCCGCGCCGCGTCGTCGAGCAGCCCGGCGTACCGGTAGACGTAGCTCATCGCGACCTGCACGTCGACGTTGTCGGGGCGCCTGGCCAGCAGCGCACGCGCCTGCGTGAACGCGCGCGGCAGGTCGCCCTTCTCGACGAGGCTCACCACGAGTCCCGCGGCGGGGACGACGTAGTCGGGATCAAGGGCCACCGCCCGTTCGGCAGCCTCGAACGCGAGCGCGGGCGATCCGGTCGCCGCGCCGCCATCGCGCGCCTCGACGGAGTACCGCTGCGACAGCGCCTGCCAGGCGGGCGGGTAGCCGGGGTCGAGGGTGAGCGAGCGCCGCAGCAGGGCGATCGCCTCGCGATTGGCGTCGGCCTCGCTCCCCAGGGCGGTGCTCCGGAGAAAGAGCGCGTAGCCCTCCTCGTTGGCCGGGTCGTGCGCCGCCTCGACCGCCGTACCGCCGAGTGCCGTGGCGAGTCCGCCGCGGACGCGCAGGGCGAGCTGCACCTGCAGCGCCATCAGGTTGCCGGCCGGCGCATCAAACGAGTCGCGCCAGGCGAGCGCGCCGGTGGCGACGTCGATCGCGTCGAGCGTGACGGCGGTGCGTCCGTTGGTGGAGCCGACGCGCCCGGTCAGCACGGTGTCGACCGCCAGCCGGCGACCCTCGGCGCGAACGTCCTCGGGCGCGGTGACCGGCTGCGTGGTTGCCCCGGGCCTGACGGCCACCTGACGCACCCGGCCGAGCAGGGTGGCCGCCTCGTCGGCGATTGCGACCCCGAGCGTGGCCGTCTCCGAGCCGGCGCCCTCGACAGTGGCGAGCGGCAGGACGGCCACCGTCCGGAGCGGGGTGACCGCCGGCGGACTCCCTCGCAGCAGCCCGACCAGCAGCGCGGCAACCCCGATCACCGCCACCGCGGCGGCAATCCCCCACCGGACGTCGCGCCCCACGGGCGACTCGGGCGGCATCGTGTCGTTGTTCATCTGTTCCAGGTATGGCGGCGTGGCTGACGCAGGTCCCGCGGGGCGATTCTCCCACGCCTGCCGGGGGGCACCGGGTGCGCGGGGTATAATTTCCCGTTCGCCCGTATCCCGATGGACCAGCAGTACATACGCAACTTTTCGATCATCGCGCACATCGACCACGGCAAGTCGACCCTGGCCGA
>CANIAI010000121.1 GCA_947465275.1 Acidobacteriota bacterium
GGATCGGGCGGACCGAAGCGCGGCGGCCGCGCGCCGCGCCCGCTGAAGGGGGTCGACCGGAAGCTCGCGCTGTCGGCGCGTGCCCTCGATGACCTGGACGCATGGCGGGGGGCGGCACCCGCACCCGGACCCACGTCCGCGGTCGAGGTGCCGTGAAGGCGCAGCTGCGCGAGTTCATCGAGTACCTGCGGCTCAACCGCAACGCCTCTCCGCACACGGTCGCCGCCTACGACAGCGACATCTCGCAGTACCTCGACTTCCTCGGGCGCTTCGCCGGGAAGAAGCGGGCCGACCTCGAGCCGACCGACCTCGACTTTCCCAGCATCCGCGCCTACATGGCCGACCTGCACCGCCTCGGGCAGGCGCGCTCGTCGGTGGCGCGGAAGGTGTCGGCGCTGCGCAGCTTCCTGCGCTTCCTGCGCCGTGAGGGGTGGATCGAGAGCGACCCGTCGGCGCTCGCCGTCTCCCCGCGCCGTGAGCAGACCATCCCGGCCCACCTGTCGATCGAGGAGATCGGACGGCTCATCGAAGCGCCCGACAGCAGCACACCCCTGGGCCGCCGCGACCGGGCGATGCTCGAACTCTTCTACGCGTCGGGCCTGCGTCTCAGCGAGCTGGTGGGGCTCGACATGGAGGACGTCGACCTCCCGGGCCGCGTCGTCCGCGTGATGGGCAAGGGGGGCAAGGAGCGGATGGTGCCGTTCAACGGCGCGACCCGTGACGCGCTGCGCCGCTGGTACGAGGACCGCGCGCGCATCCGCGCGACGGCGCGTCCGCTGCCGCCCCGCGTGACCGAGAAGCCGGAGCAGGCGCGTGCGCGGAAGCGTGAGGCGCAGCGGGAGCCGGTGTTCGTGAACGCACGCGGCGGGAGGATCACGGGACGGAGCGTGCAGCGGCTGGTGGCGCGGTACGTCACGACGAGCAGCACGCGCTTCGGGATCAGTCCGCACGCGCTGCGGCACTCGTTCGCAACGCACCTGCTGCAGCGGGGGGCCGACCTGCGCGCCATCCAGGAACTGCTCGGGCACGTGCAGCTCTCGACGACGCAGCGCTACACGCACGTGAACGTGGCGCAGCTGCTCGAGGTCTACCGGCGCGCCCACCCGCGCGCCCGCGAGCAGGGCTGATCGCCGGCGGCGAATCAGACCGCGGTCGGCAGCCCTTCGTGCGCCTGCAGCGCGGCCCGGCGCCCGCGCGGGAAGTCGATCCCGAGCGTGCGGATCTTGTAGTTGATCACGCGAGGGCTGATCGCGAGCAGTTCTGCCGCGTCCTTCTGCACCCAGTTCGACATCCGCAGCGCCTCGACCAGCGCGATCCGCTCGATCTCCTCGAGCGGAATGCCCGTGGGCGGAATCCGGACCACTGACGCCGAATCCCGCGCCCCGCCCATCCCCGACGCCTCGCCCAGCCGCAGGTCGGTGCTCGTGATGCTCGTGCCGTCGGTGAGCAGCATCGCGCGCTCGATGGCGTTCTCGAGCTCCCGGATGTTGCCGGGCCAGTTGTAGCGCATCAGCAGCTTGGCCGCATCCGGATCGAGTCCATCGATCTTCTTCTTCAGCTCGCCGCCGAAGCGCTTGATGAAGAAGGACGCGAGCGCCGCGATGTCCTCCTTGCGATCGCGCAGCGCCGGCATGTCGACCGTGACGACGTTGAGGCGGAAGTAGAGGTCCTGCCGGAACGTGCCGGCCTCGACCATCGCGTTCAGGTCGCGGTTCGTGGCGGCGATCAGCCGGACGTCGGCCTTGATGGTGCGGGTGCCGCCCAGCCGCTCGAACTCGTGCTCCTGCAGCACGCGCAGGATCTTCGCCTGCGTGTTCTGGCTCATGTCGCCGATCTCGTCGAGGAAGAGCGTGCCGCCGTCCGCCTGTTCGAAGCGGCCGATGCGCTGCTTGTCGGCGCTGGTGAAGGCCCCCTTCTCGTGACCGAACAGTTCCGACTCGAGCAGGTTCTCCTGCAGCGCCGCGCAGTTCACCTTGATGAAGCTCTTGTTCGCGCGCAGCGAGTTGTGGTGCAGGGCGGCGGCGATCAACTCCTTGCCGGTTCCCGTCTCGCCGCGCACCAGGACGGTGGTGTTGCTCTTGGCGACCTTGCGGACGATGCCGAGCACGTGCGCCAGCGCGCCGCTCGACCCGATGATGTTGTCGAACTCGTAGATGTCGCCCTGCGCGTGGCGAAGGTAGTCGATCTGGTGCTGCATCCGGCGCATCTCGAGCGCCTTCGCGATCTTGACCTCCATCTCCTCGATCTCGAACGGCTTCTGGACGTAATCGAACGCGCCCGCCTTCATCGCCTCGACGGCTGTCTGCACGGAGCCGAAGGCCGTCATCAGGATGACGGCCGTGGTCGGATGCAGGGTCTTCGTGGTCTTCAGCACGTCGATCCCGGTGCTGCCGCCCATCTTCAGGTCTGACACCACCACGTCGTAGGCGGTCTCGTGCACCTTCTCGAGCGCGGCGTTGCCGTTGGGGGCTTCGTCGACGTCGTGCCCCGCGTCGGCCACGGCCTGGGCGAGCGCCCGTCGAAGCGAGTCGTGATCGTCGGCGATGAGGATGCGGCCCATGAGCGTCTGTCCTTCAGTCGTGCGTGTGGTCGTCGTGGCTGCCGGTCACCGGCAGCGTGATGCGGACGCGGGTGCCGACGCCGGCACGCGTCTGCAGGTCGATCTGCCCGTCGTGGGCGTCGACGATCTTCCGGACGATGGCGAGTCCGAGGCCAGAGCCCTGCGCCTTGGTCGTGAAGAACGGACCGAACACCCGGTCGGCCACGTCGGCCGCCATGCCGGGGCCGTCGTCCACGACCTCGATGGACACGGCGTCGCGTCCGTTCAGGCCGTCCTCGACCCGCGCCGGCGTCGCGGTGATCGTCACGCGTCCCCGGCCGTTCATCGCCTCGAAGGCATTCGTCACCAGGTTGGTGAACAGCTGCGAGAGCTGGTAGGCGTCGGCCTCGATGTCGGGGAGGTCGTCGGCCACCGCGATGTCGACCGCGATGTCGCCGCGCGTCGCCTTGTGCCCCGCGGCCTGGACCGCCCCCTGCACCGCGTCCACGATGCGGGTGCGCTCGACCTGCAGCCGGATCGGCCGCACGAACTCGAGCACCTCCTGCACGATCCCGTTGGCCATCTTGGCCTCGTGGATGATGTCGGAGAGCACCTTCTGCGTCTCGGGCTTCTCGACCTTGCGACGGAGCAGCCCGGCCATCACCTCGATGCCGGCCAGCGGGTTCTTCACTTCATGGGCGATCGCCGCCGCCATTTCGCCGAGCGCCGCGAGGCGGTCGCGGAGCCGCTCACGCTCCTCGAGCTGCTCCACGCGCGTGAGGTCCTTGAAGAACATCGAGACGCCGACCACCCGGTCGTCGTCGTCGCGTACCAGCGAGAGGGTGTATCCGATGACCTTGTTGGAGGGGCGCAGCCGGAGCTCGGCCCGGTTCGCCAGCAGGTGCATCTCGAACGCCCCGGTCAGCACCCGGAGCACTTCGGGCACGCGGATGATGTCGGCGATCGGACGCCCGAGGTCGTCTGGCTTCCGGCGCACGCCGAAGATGCGGTACGCCTCGTCGTTGATGTACGCGAGGGTGCCGCCGCGCGTCATGGCGAGCACGCCGTTGCGCATGCTGCGGACGACGTGGCGGAAGAACACGTCTCCCGTGACGTCGATCGTCGGGACCGATGGGGCGTGGCTGCCCGGGCGCTCGGTCAGGGACCGATCGACCGGGGGACGCCGCGGGCGCGGATCACGAAACGTTCCTGGCATGTGAGACCGCGAACGGCGGGGGCAAAGGCTGTACCCCGGGGGAGCCGTTCCGTTCCACACACGAAATCGTCCAATGCGGTCGTTTCGTGAGGCCGGACTGCCGGTGAGGATGACGGAATCGTCAGTCGATGCCGAAAACGGGTGGAGCGGGAGGGGGAACTTACGTTTCGGAGCGGGGGACCCGGTCAGGACCTGGTTGCATGTTCCTGCAGCGATTCCCACTGGCCGATCAGGTCGCCTACTTCCCACATCAGCGCCTGGTGGCGGTCGATGATGGCGCGCGAGGCGGCCGGATCGGTGTAGAAGTCGGGCGCCGACATCTGGGCTTCGAGCGCCTTCACCTGGGTTTCGCGCTCGGCAATGCGCCCTTCGAGTTCAGCGATCCGCTTCCCGAGCGACTCGAGCGCCCGCTGCTTCTTCTTGCGGTCGGCCTCGACCCGCTTGCGCTCTTCACGGTCGGCGGCGGCCGACTGCGCCGGCGCCGGTGCCGGCGGGGGTGACGCCGTCCGGGTCTCAGCCGGCTTCGCGGGCGGCTTGCCAGCGGGTCCCTTGACCGGCGCCGGCTTCCGGGCGGCCGGCTGCGGCGCGTTCGCCTGCTCCTTGCTCCAGAGGAACTCGGCGTAGGTGCCGGGGTAGACGCGAGCCGTGCCGTGGCCGATCTCGATGATCTTCGTGGCGAGCCGCTCCACGAAGTAGCGGTCGTGCGAGACGATGATGAGCGTGCCGCCGTAGTCGGCGAGCGCGTCGAGCAGGACGTCCTTGGAGTCGAGATCGAGGTGGTTCGTCGGCTCGTCGAGCAGCAGGGTGTTCGATGGCCGCAGCAGCATGCGCGCGACCGCGAGTCGGGTGCGCTCCCCGCCCGAGAGCACCCCGGCGCGCTTGTGCACGTCGTCGCCCGAGAAGAGGAACCCGCCGAGGATGTTCCGGATCGCCGGCACCATGTCGTTGGGCGAGCCTGACGCGAGCGTCTCGTACACCGTCAGCGTCGGGTTGAGGCGCACCGCCTCGTCCTGCGCGAAGTACTCCATGACGACCTGGTGGCCGAGCGTGCGCGTGCCGCTGTCGGGCGCTTCCTCGCCCGAGAGCATGCGCATCAGCGTCGACTTGCCGGCGCCGTTCGGCCCGACGAGGGCGATGCGATCGCCGCGCTCGATGTGCAGCGAGAGCCGCTCGAAGACGGTGAGCGGGCCGTACGCCTTCCGGACGTCGGTCAGCTCCATCACGATGCGGCCGCTCTTCGCGCAGGCCGGAAACGTGAAGTGGATCCGCTTGCGCTCGGGCGGCACCTCGATGGGCACCACCTTCTCGAGCATCTTGATGCGGCTCTGCACCTGCGCCGCCTTGGTGGCCTGGTAGCGGAAGCGATCGACGAACAGCTTGACCCGCGCGACCTCTTCGTCCTGCTCGCGCTTGGCCTGCCGCAGCCGCTCGAGCATCGCGTCGCGCAACTCCACGTACCGGCTGTAGTTGCCCACGTAGTCGGTGAGCACGCGCAGGTTCAGGTCGGTGATGCGGGTGACCACCGCGTCGAGGAAGTAGCGGTCGTGCGAGACGAGGATGACGGCGTACGGGTAGTGCGACAGGTACTCCTCGAGCCAGTTGCGCGCCTCGAGGTCGAGGTGGTTCGTCGGCTCGTCGAGCAGCAGCAGCCCGGGCTGGCCGAGCAGGAGCTTGGCCAGCGCGATTCGCATCTGCCAGCCGCCCGAAAAGGTCTCGGCCGGCCGGTGCACGTCGTCGGGGCCGAACCCGAGCCCGCGGAGCACCGTGGCGATCCGCAGGTCCATGTTGTAGCCGTCGCCGAGCCGGAAGCGGTCCTGCAACTCGCTGTACCGGTGGAGCATGGCCTCATGGTCCCGCTCGGGCACGGCGGGGTCGGACAGCCGGTGCTCGATGTCGTGCATCTCGGCCTTCATGTCGAGCAGCGGCTGGAACGCGCTGCTCGCCTCCTCGAAGACGGTGCGCCCCGAGTGGCTGAGCCCGTCCTGGGGGAGGTACCCGATGGTCAGCCCGGCGGGCTTGATGACGGCCCCCGCGTCCGGCTCGTCCGCCCCCGCCAGCATGCGGAGCAGGGTGGTCTTGCCGGCGCCGTTCGGCCCGCAGAGGCCGACCCGGTCGCCGTCCGAGATCTGCCAGGTGACCCCCTCGATCAGGGTCCTGGCGCCGAACGACTTGGTCAGGTTGGAGAGCTGAATCACGGTGGAATCACCCATTATGAGGCCTGGGCCTGGCCCGCCGCAGCCCTGGTCGTATGATCGGGAGACCAAGCCGGGACGGCACCGCCGTCGTCTGAAGGGGTGAACCAGGAAGGGCCCCCGGTTCCTATGACGTTGACCGACGAGGAACTCGTCACCCGCTCACGGGCGGGTGACCACGACAGCTTCAACCAGCTCATCCTCCGATGGGAGCGGCCGATCTACGCCCTGGCGTACCGGACGCTCGGCCGCGAGGAGGACGCGAGGGACGTGTGCCAGGAGACCTTCCTGCGCGCCTTCCGGTCGCTCGCGGGCTTCAAGGGAGAGGCGAAATTCTCGTCGTGGCTCTACAGGATTGCCCTGAACCTCTGCCGTGACTGGATGCGCCGGCAGCGGCGGGCGCCGGTCTACCAGATGCCCGAGGGGGTCGACCCGATCGAACTCGCCGCCGAGCAGGGCCCGGTCGAGTCGATCGAGACGCTGGTCGCCCGGCGTGAACTGAGCGCGGTGGTCGAGGAGGCGATGCGGGAGCTGCCCGAGGAGCAGCGCACCGCCATCCTGCTGAAGGAGTACCACGGGATGACCTTCCAGGAGATCGCCGACCTGCAGGGGTGCCCGCTCAGTACTGTGAAGACACGGCTCTATCAGGGACTCAGCGTGCTCCGGCGCCACCTGGAGCGGAACGGCCAGACGGTGCCACAACTGGTGAAGCGGACATGACGGTCACGTATCGCTGCGGCGACAACGCCGCCCTCGTCGGGTACCTCTACGACGATTGCGAACCCGGAGAAGCGGCGGCCATCGGCCTCCACCTGGCAGAGTGCCCGGCCTGCACGGCGGAACTCGCCTCGCTGCAGTTCACGCGGGACGGGCTGCAGGCCTGGACCCCGCCCGAGGTCGCTCTCGGCTTCAAGGTCGTCCAGGAGGCGGCGCCGGTCGCCGCGCCGGAGCCGCTGCTGGAGGGGAAGGTGTTGCGTCCCGCCCGCTGGTGGAGCCGTCCGCTCCCCGCGTGGGCGCAGGCTGCCGCCGCGGTCACCCTCTTCGCCGCCGGCGCCGCGCTCGGCACCGTCCGCGGGGGCGGTCTCTCACCGCTCACGTCGACAGGCCGCACCGGGTCGGCC
>CANIAI010000122.1 GCA_947465275.1 Acidobacteriota bacterium
ACCTGCAGTTCGAGCGAGCGCAGCTGGGCCGTGGCCTGACTCTGCTGCACGCGGGCCCGCGCGAGCGCCGCCTGCTGCGCGCTGCCGCCGAGCGGGTAGCTCAGGTTCAGCTGCACGTTCCAGTTCGGATAGTCGCGGCCGGTCAGCGCGCGGAAGGCGTCGGAATAGCCGCCCGGCACCGTGCCGATGATCTGCGCGTTGACGCCGGTGCCCTGCCGCAGGAACTGGGTGCCGCCGACGCCCTGCGCGCCGTACGCCGCCGTCAGGTCGAGCTGGGGCAGCGTCAGGTTGCGCATGTAGCGCAGCGTGATGTCGTTGCCCTGCAGCAGGCGCCGGTTCTGTTCGAGGTCAGTGCGGTTGGTCAGGGCGGTCTTCACCGCGCCTTCCACGTCGAGCGGCTCGGACGAGAACGTCGGCTGGTCGGTCGGGCGAATCGTGGCGGCCCACACCGGGTCGTCGGTGCCGTTGACGATCAGCCGCTTCAGCGCGAGTTCCGAGGTGCGCCAGGTCGCCTCGGCCTGCGCAAGCGCCTGCCGCCGCGTCGCCGCTTCGGCCTGCGACTGCACGACGTCGAGCGGGGCGAGGGTGCCGACCTCCACGCGGGCCCGGTTGTCTTCGACCAGCTTCTCGGCCAGCGCCAGCGACCCGCGCGCGACCTCGAGCGCCTGAATCGAGTAGACCAGTTCCCAGTAGGCGTTCCGGACGGAGGCGAGCGTGGTCGAGACGACACCCTTCAGCTGGATATCGGAGATCTCGCGGTTGATCGCGGTGACCCGCAGCTGCTGGCGGTTGTTGTCGATGAACAGCCCGCGGAGCAGCGGCTGCACCGCCGTCACGGCGAACGAGTTCTGGAAGGCCGGGTTGTAGTTGACGAGGTTGCTCGTCGAGATCTGCTTGTTGTTGTTGAACGAGAACGCGACGTTCGCGCCGGTCCAGCGCAACGCCTGGGTGATGCCGGTGTTGTACGTGCCGGTGTCGGTGCCCACGCGCGCGCCGCCGTTGAGGGTGCTGGTCGGCGGTGTCACGTTCGAGCGCTGGCCGAAGGCCGACGTGAAGGTGGGGCGGTAGGCGGCATTGAGGCGGGCGACCTGCAGGTCGAAGGTCTGCGGGTTCAGCCGCTCGACGGCGATGTCGAGGTTCCGCTCGAGGGCGCGTTCCGTCGCATCCATCACGCTCAACCCGAACTCGGGCACCGGCATCTCGGCGGTCGCCGGCCGGGTCTGGTCGCCCGCCACGCCTCCGCCGCTGACACGGGCCGCCTCGAACTGCTGCGCCGCGACGCGGGCGATCTGGTTGAGACGGTCGTTCTCGCTTGCCGCCTGAGCGGCCTGACTGGCGGGCCGTCCCGCCGGGCTCTGGGCGTGCGCGACCGCGCCAGCCTGCGCCAGCACGAGCACACCCCACACACACGCACGTACACGCACTCGAAGCTTCGTCATGATGTCCTGAACACTACCGGTGATTGCGGCGGGTTGCCCCCCGGGCCCGTTCCCGTTGCTCGTGCACTGCGGTGAACCGGGCCCACTGGTCGGCGGTGAGGGACCGGCGCATGCGCAGCAGCATCATCGTGCGCGCCTTGTTCAACTCGGCGCGCGCCCCCTCGACCACGCCCACCTGCTCCATGACGGCCGAGTCTTCACCCTTCTCGACGAGCCGGTCGAATTCCGCCTGCGCCCGGTCGAGGGCGTCCATGTGCCGGCGCAGGTTGGGGAGGGACTTCTGGAAGATGTCTTCGAGCCGGGTGCTCTGCTCGGGGGTGAGGCCGAGTTCCCGCCGGACGCTGTCGTCCTGCCACCACTTGAAGCCCTGCGCGGCTGCCACGTTGGCCGTGGCCAGGAGGGCTGCGCAGACGAGCACGGCAGAGCGGATCAATGGTGGCACATTCATGGGTGACTGTGGGGTATTACGACCCCCCGCGAAGGGCTGTTTACTGCTGGCCCGGCAGGGACATACCCGACTCGGCAGGAGCAGCCGCCACGAGGGATTCCAGACGGCGGACAACGGCCCCCACGATGTTGTCGGGCGTCGAGGCGCCCGACGTGAGCCCGACCGACAGCGGCCGGGTGGCGGGCAGCCAGCCGTCGCTCGTGGTTTCGGGGGTCGCCATGGGCTTGTGGCGAATGGTGTCGACCGACAGGAGCGCCTCGGCGTCGGCGATGTGGAAGGTGGGGACCCGGGCGGCGCAGATCCGCGCCAGGTTGTAGGTGTTGCTGCTGTTGTAGCCGCCCACCACGATCATCAGGTCGGGCAGCCGCTCCTCGAGGAGGGCGATGACGGCGTCCTGCCGGTCCTGCGTCGCGCTGCAGATCGTGTCGAACGCCCGGAAATGGTCGGCCAGGTGGTCGGCGCCGTACCGGTCGGCCACGGCCTCCCGCAGCAGTTCCCCGATCGCCCGCGACTCGGTGCTGAGCATCGTGGTCTGGTTGGCGCAGCCGACCCGCTCCAGGTGCCGATCGGGATCGAATCCGGGCGAGACCGACCCGGGGAAGCGGGCGAGGAAGGCCGCCCGGTCGGTCGTGCCGGTGCCGCCCCGCCGGATGTAGTCGCAGGCGATACCGGCTTCCTCATGGTCGAGCACGACCAGGTAGTGCCCCCCGGCCGCGAGCGCCTGCGAGGCGGTGGCGCCGGTCTCCTCATGCCAGTGCTTGCCGTGGATGATCGAGGTGAAGCCGTCCTGGGCGTACCGCCGGATGTTCTTCCAGACGTTCAGCACCGACCCGCAGGTCGTGTCGACGAGGGTGCAGCCCTGGTCCGACAGCCTGGCGAGCAGCTCGACCGGCACCCCGAATGCCGGCAGGATGACGACCGTCTCGGGACCGAGCGCGTCGAGCGACTCACCCGGATCGCTCAGGAACCGGATGCCCTGAGCGCGTAACTGGTCGTTGACGTGCGGGTTGTGGATGATCTCGCCGGTCAGGACGACGTCGCGGTCGGGGAACTTGCGACGGGTCTGGTAGGCGTAGTCGACCGCCCGGTCCACGCCGTAGCAGAACCCGAACTCACGGGCCAGCCGAATCTCGAGCGAGCCGGTGACGTGCCGGTAGTCGTTCGCCTTGATCTGCGTGATCAGCGCGGAGTCGTAACTCTCGGCGAGGATGCCGGCGACTTCGTGCTTGAGGTCGAGGCCTTTGCGGAAGACGAGCGGTGGCACGCTGGAATCTTACCAGCGTGGCGGCGTCAGCGAAGGTCGGAGGCGCGCGGCGTCAGTTCATCGAGCGGGCGCAGGGCCATACCGCCTCGTCCTTCCACGGCGGCCTCGATGGCGCCGAGGACCTCATCATCGGAGAGCGGCGCCAGCGGGGCGGAGATCGCCCGGATCCCCGGCTGGCCCACCGGGCCACGCGCCTGGCTCGAGACGAACGCGGTCTCCGGCTGACGCCCGGCCCGGCCCGCGACCAGCCCGACCAGGAGACCGGCGACCGCCGCCGCGGCGATCCAGCGGGTGACCGGACGCCTGGTCCGCACGAACGGCGTCGACGGCACGCCGGCGGCCGGGAAGGCGATCACGCGCGCCGGACGGGTCTCTTCCTCGATGCGCTGCTGGATGCGGATCTGCTGGCGGGCGAGGCGGCTGGCAGGGAAGGCGGCGTCAGCGTCCTCGATGCATGCCTGACCCACCTCGTCGAGCAGCCGTGCGGTGGCGACCCGGCGCTGCTCGCAGGCCGCGCAGCCGCCGAGGTGCTGCTGTTCCTGGGCCGAGGGCGTCTCGGTGAAGCAGAGCTCCACGAGGCGGTCGTCCGAGAGATGGCGCATGGTCATGGCTGTCGTTCCAGCAACGTCCGCAGTTTCCGCACCGCCCGGAACAGATGCACCCGGACGGTCGCCTCGCTCAATCCCAGGGCCGCGCTGACCTCGGCGGTGCTCTGCTCGGCCATGTGGCAGAGCGTGAACACCAGGCGCTGCCGCGCGGGCAGCTGCTCGACCGCCCCGGCGATCTCGCCGGCGCGCGCCTCGGAGACCAGCCGCTGTTCCACCGAAGCCCCCGGGGCCGCGGTGTCGATCGGCATCGGGACCACCCACCGCAGCCGGCGTGCCCGGGCCTTCCGCATGTCGAGGCAGCCGTTCACCAGAATCCGGGTGAACCACACCTCGAAGGGGTAGTCTTCCCGGTAACTGCCGATGTGCGTGAACACCTTCACGAAGGCGTCCTGCACCGCCTCGTCGGCGTCGTGCGCGTCGCGCAGGTAGTGATACGCGATGCGAACGGCCCGGCGCTGCTGGTGCGCCACCAGGTCGCCGAAGCGCTCACGGGCCTGATCGCGCTCGCCGGCCGCCATCAGCGCCTTGATCTCGGCCGCGAGGGCCGAATCGGGCGAGAGGTGACCTGACGGGCTTCCGCTCTGGCTCCGGACTCTGCCTGCTGCCTGGCCTACTGGCTGGCCTGCTGGCTGGTCGGATGCCTGACCGGGTGCGCCGGGACGCCGTGAGGGCGTTCTCGTCATCAAATACGCTGGCCCGGGGTTGCCGTTTACAACCCCTTAACAAATGTCGCCGCCGGTCGCCTCGTCAGTGGGAGAATTCCTGACGGGCCGCGACGATGCGGGCCACTATAGCGCCGATCGGTGCAGCCGGGCGATCCACAGTTGACGTGGATCAGCCCCGGCCAGTACGATGCTTTTTTTTCTACACCTGTCAGCGTCGGCGTGTATTTGTTGTCGATGCTTTGCCGGCAGTCGAAGGGACTGCCGCCCTTGGAGTTAAAGAGCTATGAGCACGCAGGTTGAGCGGGCGCACGGCCTCGAGGCGCTTGGAATCGTTCGGTCCGGACGCGTCCACTGGAACCTGAGCCCGGCGGTGTTGTACGAGGAGTCCCTCCGGCGTGGCCAGGCGGTCCTGGCTGCGGATGGTCCCCTGGTCGCCCGTACGGGGCAGCACACGGGGCGTTCGCCGAACGACAAGTTCATCGTCCGGGAGCCCTCGAGCGAACAGCACGTCCATTGGGGCAACGTCAACAAGCCGATCGACGAGGCGAAGTTCGACGCGCTCCACCGGGACATGATGAGCTACCTCCAGGACAAGGAGCTCTACGTGCTCGACGCCTGGGCCGGCGCCGATCCCGCCTATCGCCTGCCGATCCGGGTGGTCAATGAGTTCGCGTGGCACAACCTGTTCGCGCGGAACATGTTCATCCCCGAGACCGATCGCAGCAAGCTGGCGACGCACGAGCCGCAGTTCACGGTCATCGACGCGCCGAACTTCCTGGCCGATCCGGCCAAGCACGGCACGCGCTCCGAGGTGTTCGTTCTCGTGCACTTCGGCCGCAAGCTGGTCCTCATCGGCGGCACGCACTACGCCGGCGAGATCAAGAAGTCGATCTTCAGCGTCCTGAACTACCAGCTGCCGCTGCAGGGCGTGCTGCCGATGCACTGCTCGGCGAACATCGGCGCCAACGGCGACACGGCGCTGTTCTTCGGCCTGTCGGGCACCGGCAAGACCACGCTGTCGAGCGACCCCAACCGCGGCCTCATCGGCGACGACGAGCACGGCTGGAGCGATCGCGGCGTGTTCAACTTCGAGGGCGGCTGCTACGCCAAGGTGATCAAGCTGTCGCGCGAGGCCGACCCGCAGATTTACGCGACCACCGAGCGCTTCGGCACGATCCTCGAGAACGTCGTGATCGATCCCGAGCTGCGCACGCTCGACCTCGATGACGCGACCTACACCGAGAACACCCGCGCGTCGTACCCGCTCCACTTCATCGACAACGCGGTGCCCTCGGGTCAGGGCGGCCACCCGCTGAACGTCGTCATGCTGACGGCCGACGCGTACGGCGTGCTCCCCCCGATTGCCCGGCTCACGCCGGAGGGCGCGATGTACCACTTCCTCTCGGGTTACACGGCGCGTGTCGCCGGCACCGAGAAGGGGGTCACCGAGCCCAAGGCCACCTTCAGCACCTGCTTCGGTGCGCCGTTCCTCCCGCTCAACCCGAATGTCTACGCCAAGCTGCTCGGCGAGAAGATCGCCAGGCACAACGCGCGCGTGTGGCTGGTCAACACCGGCTGGACGGGCGGCCCGTATGGCGTCGGCAGCCGCATGAAGATCGCCTACACCCGGGCGATGATCACGGCGGCCCTGAGCGGCCAGCTCGACACCGTGCAGTTCCAGCGGCACGCCGCGTTCAACATCGACGTGCCGACCTCGTGCCCGGGCGTCCCCGCCGGCGTGCTCGATCCGCGCAGCACCTGGCCCGACCCGGCGAAGTACGACGAGCAGGCGAAGAAGCTTGCGGGCATGTTCGTCGAGAACTTCAAGGCGTTCGAGAAGGACGTCACCCCGGCCGTCAAGGCCGCCGGTCCGGTCGCCTAGGCGCGCCGGTCTGTCATCACCCGTGGGCCGGTTCCGGTTCGACCTCGTGGTCGACCGGGGCCGGCCCACGTCCGCTCACCCCGCCGCGTCCCGCCCGTCGTCCACCATGACGTACGAACCAGTCATCGGCCTCGAGATCCACGCGCAACTCAAGACCCGCACCAAGATCTTCTGCGGCTGCAGCACCGCGTTCGGCGCACCGCCGAACACGCAGGTGTGCCCGGTCTGCTTCGGCCTCCCCGGCGCGCTGCCGGTGCTGAACGGCCAGGCGGTCGACCTGGCCATCAAGGCGGGCCTGGCCCTCGGCTGCGCCATCCAGCCGCAGTCGGTCTTCGCGCGCAAGAACTACTTCTACCCGGACCTGCCGAAGGGCTACCAGATCTCGCAGTACGACCAGCCGATCTGCCTGGGCGGGGGGCTCGACATCACGGTGGACGGCACGGCGCTGCACGTGCGGCTGACCCGGATCCACATGGAAGAGGACGCCGGCAAGTCGCTGCACGACGGCTTCCCCGATTCGTCGGTGCGGACGTACCTCGATTACAACCGCGCGGGGACGCCGCTCATCGAGATCGTCACCGAGCCGGAGCTGAGCAACGCCGGTGACGCGGCCGCGTTCTTCGAACACCTGCGCGGCATTCTCGTGTGGCTCGGCGTGAACGACGGGAACATGGAAGAGGGCAGCCTTCGCTGCGATGCCAACGTGTCGGTTCGCCCGGTGGGCACGACGACGCTCG